>CAYTXY010000137.1:0-4894 GCA_964441355.1 uncultured bacterium | reverse complement strand
GTAGGCCGGGGGTTCAAATCCCTCTGCCCCGAACTTCTTCGATCATCACCTCGTTCGCAAGGCCGAGCGGCTCCCCTTCCACGATCACGAGCCCCCCTGCCGCGCAAAACCCCATGAGTTTTCGTTTTCCTTGGACGCTCATGGCTTCCGAGAGGACGTAAAGGCGATCCACCCCTTCCCACGATTCGGTCAAAAAGGACTCTTCGATCACCCGGTAGGGCTCTTTCAGGGAGGCAAACAGCCGGTCCAATTTGGCAAGGACCGATCCTGTGCAAAGCGACTCCTCGGGCATGCAGACGGCAGTGGCGGCAGGCTCTTCAGTCAGCACGCGGAAATGTTCGAACCGCTCCCTGGAAAGAATCTGCCGCCTCTCCGCTGCCGTCCCACAGCCTGAAGCGTCGAAAAGAAGGGTGAGAGGCAGCTCGTCGGGCAAGGCGTGGGCGAGCATCTGGAAGTAGTGGGCGAACGCATCGGCACAGAAGAGGCGCCGCAGGTGTGCTTCTGGAGCCTCTGGGCTTGTCTTTCTCCATGCATGCCAATTTTCTTCTTGCCCGCCGCTCCAGCGGAAAAAGGAGGCGAAATCGGCTGTCCCCCGATAAAGGATGCCGCCCGATGTCGTCTCGGAAAACGAGGGCCAGATCTCGCTCGTAAATCGGGAAAGGGCCAGCTTCAAGGAAGAAAAATGGAGCTCATCGTCGATGGGAAAAAAGGGGTCGCTGAGCCCTAAATCAAATTCCCACTCGATTTTTTCTATCTTCTCGGCGGGCAAGAGCGGCTGCCAATCGAGGTCATGAGTACAACGGCTAGGCAATACGATTAACATGCAGATACCTTCTCATAGGGAATGAAGTAGATGTTCCGTCCCTTTTTTTTCCAAAGGTCGGAAAAATAGGAAGCGCCGTAATCTTCCCGGTCGAGCGTATAGTGGGGCGGCGGCAGTCGGGGGCGCCAAATGGGGCAGGCGTTGAGTTCGCGCAGCATCTGAGCGGCAAGATTTGCGTCGTCCGTCACGAAGGTCGCAAGGGCATCTCCTCGAGAAATGTTCGCCATTTCAACTAAGAACGGAGTTTGGATGAGGCGATGCTTCGCATGGCGCAGTTTCGGCCAAGGGTCGGGAAAATTGACGAAGATCTCGCTGACGCTCCCCTTCGGGATATAAGAGCGGACAAGCTGGTTCGCATCGCCGCACATGATGTAGAGATTTGGAAGGTTTTCGCGTTGCATCCTGGCCCAAGTTTTTTTCGAGCGGTCGAACCGGATATCGACCGCCACCCAATTGAGCAGAGGGTTTTGTTTGGCCCTTTCGCAAATCCATTGGCCGTTGCCGCTGCAAAATTCGAGGGCAACCTTCTGGTTATTTCCAAAGACTGCCGGGTTGTCCCAAGAGACCGGAGTCCAAGCATCGTGGCGGTCGTAATGATTGGGGACATAAAGAAAGCGCTCTAATAAAACTGGGCGCCTCTCTTCCCAAACAAAGGGAATTCTTAAATCGTTTGCCGTTTTCATGGGTTGCATTATAAGGCTTGCGCCAATGTTTGGCGATTGGTAGATTCGTGTTGGAGGTTCCATAATGAGAAATTTGCCTTTTGCTCTTTTTGTTCTCCCCTCGGCCCTCTGGCCCGATACGACGTCTTCCCTTCAGATCATCGAGATTAAAAAAATAATTGCCTCTTCCCCCTTTATCTATGGCATCCTCAGCCTCATGTCGATCGGCTCGATGGCCATATGGCTCTATACGCTCGCCACTTTCCGCTCGAAAGACATCATGCCCGGGGAGTATCTCTCCAACCTTCGCTCCCTTTTGGAGGCCCAAGAGTGGATGGCGGCAAAGGACGCCTGCCTCAACCACCCGAGCCTCCTCTCTTCGATCGTCAATGCGGGATTGATTACCCGCGAGCTTGGCCCCTCCGTCATGATCGACGCCATGAAAGCCGAAGGAAAGAGGGCCTCTACCCCCTTCTGGCAGCGGCTATCGCTTCTCAATGACATTGCCATCGTCGCTCCGATGCTAGGTCTTTTAGGGACCGTGATCGGCATGTTTTACGCTTTTTACGACGTCAACCGTTCGGTAGAGAGCATCAACGCCCTGTTCGACGGGCTTGGGATTGCCGTCGGGACAACGGTGGCCGGCCTGATCGTCGCCATCCTCTCGATGATCTTTTCCACGACCCTGAAATACCGGCTCGTCAAGACCTTGAGCCACGTGGAAAACGAAGCGGTCGCCCTTAGCGCTTTAATCCCGAGGCCGTAACCCGTGGAACTGATCCCTCACGACGAAATCCGGCCCGGCGCCCACTTTAACTTCGCCCCCATGATCGATTTTCTCTTCATCATGCTGGCCCTTTTTGCGAGCTTGGCCATTTCCCGCGCCACGCTCTTCGACTCCGAGATCAGCTTGGCGAAAGTCTCGCCCGAAAAAGAAAAAGGGCCGCTCCATCCCAAGAAGGATATCCAGCAGATCCATTTGAGCATTGCCGGCAGCGGCGCTTATAAGTGGCTGACGGAATTCCAGGAGTATCCGATGGAGAGCGTCGTGGCGGTCCAAGAGGAGCTTGCCCGCCAATACCAAATTGGCGCCATTGCGAAAGAAAAGGCCAAGACCGAAATCCTTCTCCATATCGACAAGGAGGCTCCCTGGGAATCGGTAGTCCGCGCGATCTTCGGCGTCCGGGAGCTCGGCTTCGATGTCCATCCCGTCTATGAGCCGCTATACCGGGAGTGATTGAAGAACTCCGTTTCTGGCAGGGGGCAAGTTTTTCTTGCCGAGATCAATTTCTCTATAGTATCATTTCTGCCCTTGAATGAAAGAGACATCCGGCAGTAAACTGATTGGCTATAGCTCTAGGATATAGGCCCAGGTGGTGAAATTGGTAGACACACAAGATTTAGGTTCTTGTACCCTAACGGGTGTGCAGGTTCGAGTCCTGTCTTGGGCAAATTGCAAGTTTTAAGATAAATTCGGCGTTTCTTCGGTTCTCATCATTCTGATTTGTATTTATTAGCAAAAAACTGAGGAAACTCCATGACTATTAGCACCCAACTTGTCACTGCCAATGCCCATTTTTACTTGCCTGTCGAGGTCTGGAGAGAGCGCATTGCAACCTTGCTGGCTTTCAGCGAAATCGTTTCTGTATTTTTTCAGACATGCCATTTTTTAAGAGCCTCTCGATACGACATTCTTCGCCCCATTGCAGCGGCAGAGCTAGAGCTGATGCAGATCCCAAGTGAGGGTCTCAACGTGCCCTTAGAGCGGATTGTCAGTGTATGGCTCCGACTTTCTTCTGCAGCGCTCAGGGCTATGCGAGACTCTTTAGCAGAGCATCCGCCCATCATCTACGCAGCACAATTCGCAGACGTCAGCGTTCTTTTAAATGAACGGCTCATTTCTCTACACGGAGAAAACGGCCTCTTGACGCCGCCTCCAACACCATCTGGCGCTGATTTTTTCTCTACTACCACCGACTTAGCTACGGATCATGTGTTGAATGCTGAGAAGTCGATCAGAAGAGCGTGCCTCATCGCCCGAACCTACTTAAATCCAGACAGGGCGGCTAAGCGTTTTGTTAAAATTGCCTTTAAAGGACATCTCCTGTGGGGACATAGCAGATTGATAAATATGCCAACCCCATCGGAATGGCATACATGGGAGCGGGCGCAGGTTGTTTTGAATTTTGTTCCAGATGCTCTGAGGGACTTGGTCTGTTTTTATCTAGCAAGAGCGAGCTATAGTTCCGGAGGCACGATGGCTATCGAGTACGCTTATCTCATCTCAGATCGCAAGCTTCGAGAGAAGATGCTGAGCGAAATCGCCAAAAAAGCCCGAATACTCTCTGAAAATTCCCCGATCAGCGAATCTTACGCAAAAAGCCACTGGACTACAATAACAACGAGCAAAAAGCGTGAAAGACAAACCGATGATCCTTTTAAAAAGGACCGCGCTTTATCCGAATCACGTTATCGGAATTCAGAGGCGCGATCTGAATCGACTAGAAGCGAAAAGAGCATAGAGAAAATAAAACCGCGGGAACAAAATATTTTAGATCAGCGTACTGAAAATTGCGCCGAAAAGACATTGATAAGAAAGCCTCCCAGGCCAGCCTCGGATGATGACGATGATTCAAGAGTTTCGAAAATGGCAAAGAGTTACTGATCGTCTACCTATTTTACAAGCACATATGGAGCTCAAATGACTATTAGCAGAACCCAACTGATCACAACAAATAACCATCTTTACTTGCCTCTTGTGTCTGGGGTGTCATTATAACTTCTTTCTCTTTGAGAGATATCGTTTCAGTCTTTTTTCAGAGCTGCCAGTTTTTAAGAGCCTATCGATACGACATTCTTCGCCCCATGGCAGCGGCATAGCGAGAGCGATTGCTACAAGCGCACAAATGTCGGATTCCAAACAACTTGGTCTTGGAGGCGGCAAGAAGAACGGGTGTAGTTATAAAATATTTACCAGTAGACATGAAGGTATCTCAAAATAAACAATTTAAAAAACTTCCCTAAAAACAGTAAAGTATTTGATTACATTTTTTTTATATTTACTGGTTATTTTGTTTTTGTTATAATGTTTTTCAAATTAATAAGGAGAAAAATTGTGGTTTACGCAACTCATCTAATCCAAAGAAAATACGAAAATGCGTCGGCAGATGTTCAGAAAGATATTCACTCAAAGGATTCTGCTAATTTGCAGACTAGAATAAATGTACTTTCTACAAAAACGAATCGTTTCCCATCTTGGGTAAAACCAGTTTGTTATGCAGCAGCTCTCACTATCGCAGGAATCGGAACAATGGTTCTTCTTGGAAGCGGCGCTTCCCCGACGCCAACCCCGACGCCAACCCCGACGCCAACTCCAAATTCAAACGCCGGGAATGACCAGTACTACAGA
>CAYTXY010000136.1:0-4897 GCA_964441355.1 uncultured bacterium | reverse complement strand
AACTTTGGATCGTCTATATCGGCGGGATGATCGGCGTAATCGCGATCCGCTACGCTGCCCATTTCTTCAGTGCCATGATCTATCGCTTTCCCCGGCTGGAAATGGCGGCTTATGTGATGGTCGGCTGGATCGGCTTGAAGCTCTGCTTGCATGCGCTCTCGCTGACGTTTCCCTATTTCGAGTTTCTTTTCTGGAGCGTCCTCGCGCTTCTTTTCCTCTTTGGCCTGACTAAGAGGGGAAAGAAGCATGTCTAAACCCATGAACGAGCTGGTCTCCAACCGCCGTGCGTTTCACGATTATGAGGTTCTCGACACTTATGAAGCCGGCATCGTTTTGCTCGGCACGGAGATCAAGTCCCTTCGCAACCATGGCGGTTCGCTCCAGGACGCCTACGTCGATGTCAAAGGGGCCGCCCTTTGGCTGATGAACTCGAGTATCGCGCCTTATAGTTTCGGCAACATCCACAACCATGAAGAAAGACGCCCCCGCAAGCTTCTCATGCACAAAAATGAGATCGAAAAGCTGCGCAAACAAGTCGCAGAAAAGGGGCTGACCCTGATCCCCCTTGCCATCTACTTGAATAAAAAGGGGATCGCTAAGGTGAAGGTCGCGGTTGCCAAAGGGAAAAAAGCCTATGACAAACGGGCGGCGCTCAAAGATCGGGAATCGAGGCGGGCGATGCAGCGTGGCGGCGAAGAGTAAAAAACAGGATGGGCAGGATAAATAAAAAATTTAATTTATAGTTGTGCGTTAATTGTAATTATGCTATAATTTTTGTAAAAAAGAATAGGAATATTATGCCAGCTATCACACTCAATTCAGCGCCAGTAAATCGCACCCATCATAGAGAAGAACCGGTCAATCAATCCGGAGTGCGGGAAGCGGTTAAATATGGAGCGTTTGCCCTTGCGACAGTCGGAGCGGCGGCGATGCTTTACTCCTTAGCGCCCTCGGGTCCGGGACCCGGTCCTCTCCCTACCCCTGTAAAAGATTTTTTAAAAGACCGGGTTGCCGTCCCTAAACTCGGCCCTCAGATTGCCGGGATCTGCCCCATTGCAGATCGGTATTCAGAGTGGACGATGATGAAATTATTGGCAGACAGAGTTACGTACGGCGTGTTCTATTTAAAGCCCCAAGCTCAAGCAACTTCTTATGAAACCTATCGACACCCCGCTGGCAAAGGTGATTTTCGTTACGGCATTTCGAACGGCGCTCAATGCGAACGGAGAGATTGGCTGGAGAATTCAACCGACAGCTTAATGCATAACCTCATTGAGAAATCGAATGGCATTTTTAAGTTTACTCGCTCAACCGATTATGGTTCCTATCACCGCCTCGACATCACGTGCACCGCAAAGGATGATACGTTAACTTGCAAAGGGGTTGTAGATCAGCCAAAAAATCCTCTACATCCGACCCCATTAGATCGCTTTTCTTGCGATTATACCGCAACGGAAACGAAATCTGGATCGATTACCGAAACCCTTAAGGCGCGGGGCGGCGATACCGTTCAAGAGACAAATACTTCTCCCATTCTATTACATCAACTGCTACAGTTGGACCTCAAAAAAATTTAGGTCGAAATGAATAGCCTTTCTTGGATGTTCAACCTTACCCAACCTGCTGGGCAGATCCTGCAAAACGCTACGAACACTCTTGTAGAACTGGGAAACCAGGCCGCAGATCGTGTGTGGCTGTCTGAAGAGGATTCCAGAGCCATTTCTATGCTCGTCACGATGACTGTAGCCTTGGTCGGCATCTATTATTTCGTTCCAAGGGTTGAGAGATACCTATTCGATCGTCTGGCTGATCAACTGCCGCACACTCGGCAAAGACTCAGCGGGGCGATCACTCCAACCCTCCCCATGGGTCCTGGCTCACAAGGAATATCCTCCCTACAGGGCCCTCCTTTTTCTGGCGGCACGCCAAATCCAACAAATTCTCTGTCAAACAGCTCGCCTACTTTTTCAGTTATTGAAATCTCCGCTGCAACCATAGCACATATTTATGGGCATCTAGGCACCAGAGAGGCGGGAACCATCCCTACTGTATGGCAATTATTCAGTCGGATACAAGGGGGAAATGGCGTTTCGTTCACTATTCTCCCTCGGCCTAGGTCCATTGTTCCTCTGCTTAGGTCATTTGAAATAGACTTTGGGTTGGCAAACAGGGCACGAACCCCAAGGCTTCTAACGGATACCCCTCGTGGGACAAAGGCAACGCATAGCGTATGTACAGCGGATATCCCTCTTGGAGATAAGGAAACACATACTGTATGCACACTGAATCCCTCTAAAAAAACAATTTCCGTTCCTGACCTCTCCCCTGAAGCATTTGAACCGAGTAGAGCATTTGTCCTAGCTCTGAGTCGCCCAGAGGTTCCAAATGGGTCCTTTGTTGTGTTTGGATTCGGCGGGAGACAAATCCCCAGTGCTGTAATCAAAGACGCAAAGGGTGTTGTACGTTATCTCTATGATACGAGACTTATACAGCAGCTTCAGCTAGAGGGATACAAAACAATGCAGGATCTTCGATCGCGTGAAGGGACGCCTCTGCAGTATCAGGAGTTCAAAGTGGTTCTTACTGATGATCAAAGGGCGGGAGATGGCCATTTTATATCCGATCCAGTCACATGGCAGCTAAAATGGTTAAATCCGACCCAGTTTTTTACCTATCAACATGATAGAGCGCTACGATTTTTAAAAGGAACCCAGACTGAGAATGACTGAATCAGATTGACACCGCTGCCCTGAATCCTCTATTTTTGTAGAGATACAAGGGGCACTCATGAAAGCGGTTATTGCAAAAGTCGATCTCGTCAACGTCATCGCAAAAATCCAAAATATCGTACCGTCCAAGCCCGCGATCCCTATCCTTGCCAACGTCCTTTTGGAAGCAATCGACGATCAACTGGTCGTCAGCGCGACCGACTTGACAGTCGGCATGCGCCTCTATTTGCAAGCCAAAGTGATCGAAGAGGGGTCGATCGCCCTACCCGCCAGACGTTTTTTTCAGCTCATCCGCGAACTGACCGCTCCCCAAATCAAAATCAGCGCCCAAACGAACGAATCGGCCGAGATCACCACCGGCACCTCCATTTTCAAGATCAACGGCATGAATAAATCAGAATTTCCACAGCTTCCCGACCTCGCCGGGTCTCCTGAAATCCGCTTTAGCAAATCGTCTTTGAAAGAGATGCTCTCGAAGACCGTATTTGCCGCGGCTCGCGAAGACAGCCGTTTCACGCTCAATGGCGTCCAGCTCCACATCGCCCAGCAAAAAGCCACTTTCACCGGCACGGATGGCAAGAGGCTCTCTAAAATTTCGACATCGGTCGCTATCGACCCCGCGCTCCAAGGCTCTTACGTCATCCCGCTCAAGGCCGTCGAAGAGATGATCAAGACTTTGGATGATTCGGACGCGCCGGCGACGATGACTCTGGCTTACGACAAGGTCTCCCTGGAAACCGGCCCGCTCACCATCGCCTCCAAACTTCTTGCCGGGCAATATCCAGATGTAGACCGCGTCATCCCCGAAAAGGTAGCGCACCGCTTTTCCATTCATAGAGAAGAGCTGATGGCGCTGCTTCGCCAGGTCTCCCTGTTCACCACCGATACGAGCAATTCGGTCCGGTTCGGTTTCGAGACGGGGCAGCTCCACCTGACGGCTTTGAGCCAAGAGATCGGCGAGGGACGCGTGAGCATGCCGGTCGATTACTCCGGCCCGAGAATCGATATTGCTTTCAACCCATTTTTCTTTCTCGACATCCTCCGCCACAGCAAAGATGAGACGATCCGCTTCGGCCTCAACGACGCCCACAATCCCGGCATCGTGACCGATTCCACGAGCGCCCTTTTCGTCATCATGCCGATGCGCCTCAATGAAATGCCCGCTCCGCGAGAAGCAGCAGTCAGTGCCTCGACTTAAAAGTTACTGAAAAAGATCAGCGCAGAGAAAAATGCACAAGTTCGAGAGTCCGCAGAGGAAAAAAAAGAATGAGAGGCAGGACGGGGCCCTGCCCTGAGTGAAGGAGTTTCCTATGGCTTGGGTGTTTCAGGAACTCACAAGCAAAATCATTGCAGCCGCTATTGAGGTGCATAAGCATCTGGGACCTGGCCTTTTGGAAATCGCCTATCAAACCTGCCTTGCAGCTGAGTTAGAGGACCTGAAACTTCAATATCAAAGAGAAGTTGCCGTGCCATTAACTTACAAAGGTCGGAAACTTGACTGTGGATTCAGGGTCGATTTCCTCATTGAAAGTGCTGTCATCCTAGAACTGAAATCAGTAGAAACACTCTTGCCCGTTCACGAATCCCAGATCCTAAGTTATTTAAGATTTATGGACAAAAGAGTGGGTTTGCTTCTGAACTTCAATGAGCCCATCTTGAAAAAAGGAATTCGACGATTTGTTATGGGAGAAAAAGGTGAATCCGCCTCCCTAACCCAGGGCAGGGTCCCGTCCTGCCTCTAATTTTTTTTTCCCTCTGCGGACTCTCGAACTTGGGCATTTTTTTCTGCGCTGATCTTTTTCAGAGGCTTTTAGCTAAGAGGCTTTTTAAGTCTGGATTTGTAATGATGGGAATGATCTACACTTGGATAGGTTTGTGTATCTTGAAAGTATTTATCTCCGTAATTTTCGCAATTTTAACGAGGCGGAAGTCAAATTCGCGCCCGGGCTCAATATCATTTGGGGCGATAACGCCCAAGGCAAGACCAACCTTCTCGAAGCGATCTCTCTCCTATCAACCGGCCGCTCTTTCCGCAGCCAGCATCTCGCTGAGCTCATCCGCGAGGGAGAAACTTTTTTCTACATCGAAGCGGCCCTTGTTCAGAATCATATTGCCCAGTCGGTGAAACTCTCTTTCGACGGCCAAAATAAGCGGCTCCAGGTCAACGC
>CAYTXY010000135.1:0-4956 GCA_964441355.1 uncultured bacterium | reverse complement strand
CTCGACGATCCGGTCCGATTCGAAGCGTCGGATCTCAAGGCCCACATTGGCCGAAATCGCCCCGTGCTGCAAGGCTTCGAAAACCGACTTGTAGGCATCTTGGTGATCCATGTATTTGCCCACGACGCCAATGACAATTTTGTCCTTAGGATTGAGGACGGCATGAAGCATTTTTTCCCAGCGGGACAGGTCCGATTTGCCGCCGTCTAGTTTGAGAGTCTTGCAAATCATCGCGTCCAGGCCTTGTCTGTGGAGATCTAACGGCACTTCATAGATGCTCTTCGCAACGTCTTTCTCGTCGATCACGGCATCCTGGGGGACGTTGCAAAAGAGGGAAATTTTCGCTTTGATTTCGTCCGAGAGGGGCCCTTCGCATCTGCATAAGATGATGTCGGAAACGATGCCGATCTCGCGCAAATCCTGGACCGAGTGCTGGGTCGGCTTCGTCTTCACTTCGCCTGCCGCTTTGAGGTAAGGCACATAGGTCAAGTGGATGTTAATGCAGTCCTTTTGCCGTTCGTAGCGGAACTGGCGGATCGCTTCGAGAAAGGGGAGCGATTCGATGTCTCCTACAGTGCCGCCGATCTCTACGATGACGACTTGAATATTCGGCTCTTGATTGGCGCACGCTAAAATCCGGAGTTTGATTTCATCCGTGACATGAGGGACCACTTGAACGGTTTTCCCGAGATAATCTCCCTTGCGCTCCCGTTTGATGACCGTTTCGTAAATTTGGCCTGATGTGGCGTTCGACGCTTTGGAGAGGGGGCTAAGCGTATAACGGTAATAGTGGCCAAGGTCTAAGTCTGTTTCAGCGCCGTCGTCGGTCACATACACTTCTCCATGCTGGAAGGGGTTCATTGTCCCCGGGTCGACGTTTAGGTACGGATCGAGCTTGAGCATTGCGATCTTTAGCCCGCGGCATTCCAGCAAATGGCCGATCGATGCGGCGGTGAGTCCTTTTCCCAAGGATGAGACGACGCCGCCGGTTACGAAAATGTATTTTGTCTGCATAAGTATTCTTCAAGTTTTACGAGGTCGGACGGTGTGTCGACGCTCGGCGTTTTTTCGGGGACGAGGGAAATTTTGATCCGATATCCCAATTCAAGCACCTTGAGCTGTTCCAAATCTTCGTTTTCCTGCAGAACGGTCGTCTGCAAGGAGGCCAGACGCTCCAAAAAAGCCCTGCGGTAGCAATAAATGCCGATATGGGCAAAGGCAGAGAGAGGGCGGTTAGAGAAATGGCAGGGAATGGGCGCGCGGCTGAAATAGAGGGCATAGCCATTGACGTCAAATACGCACTTAACGACATCGGGCGAGAGGAAGTCTTCCATGTTCCGGATCGGGGCGGCGGCGGTCGCTACACTCGCTTCTTCGGAGGAGCGGAGATCTTCTGCGATCTTTCCGATCGTCTCAGGCTTCGTGCAAGGGTGATCTCCTTGGAGGACCATGAGATATGAGGCCTTTTGGAGCGCCGCATGGCGGCTCAAGGCCTCAATGACCCGTGCGGTTCCGTCGCGGGGGGCCGTCGAGGTCCAAAGAACCTCCCCGCCTATTTGCCTCACATGCTCCGCAATCCTTTCGTCATCCGTCGCGACATGGAGGCTGCTTAAAGAAGGGCAGCGGCAGGCGCATTCAAACGTTCTCTGAAGGACTGTCTTCCCCTGTGCTTTTGCGAGCAGCTTCCCGGGAAAACGGGAACTGTTGTACCGAGCTGGGATGACGCAGGCAAGTGACATATATTGGGGGTATCATACGCCGTGCTTCTTTATCGGGCAACTGCCCAGGCAAGGCTTTTTGCTTGCGGGCAATCTTACGGACATGGAAAATCGAGCGCATGGAAATGAGCTTGCTCCAAAAGAAACGACTCTCTTACAAACCCCTCACGCCTGAGATCTTACAGAATTTGAACGAGGTTGTTCTAAAAGAATCGAAAGAGGGCAAAAAGGGGGATGAGGCGCTCAGAAATCTCTTCCCAAAAACGTTCGACGCCCCTCCTTTCGTTTTGGAAAAAGGGAAGGGGGTGAAACGGCCCCTGAAGATCGGCGCGCTATTTTCCGGCGGACAAGCCCCTGGAGGCCATAACGTCCTTGCAGGCTTATTTCGGGCGATCAAAGAGATCGATCCGCTCTCGCAACTCTTCGGTTTTTTGAATGGGCCCGCGGGGGTGGTGGGCAACCTGAAGCGGGACATCGGAGAAAAAGAGATCGCCGCCTTCATGAATCAGGGCGGTTTCGATCTCATCGGAACGGGCCGGACGAAAATCGAGACCGAGGAACAGCTCGCGGCGGCCTTAAGTTCGGTCAAGGAAATCGATTTGGATGGGCTGGTCGTGATCGGCGGCGACGATTCGAACACGAATGCGGCTCTCCTCGCAGAATATTTCATCCAAAAGGGGTGCAAGACCCGGGTGGTCGGGGTGCCGAAAACCATCGACGGGGATTTGAGAAGCGAAGATATTGAAATCCCCTTTGGGTTCGATTCGGCGTGCAAAACATATTCCGAGCTCATTGGCAATATCGCGAAAGACGCCCTCTCGGCCAAAAAATACTACCACTTCATCAAGTTGATGGGCCGGTCGGCCTCCCACATCACATTGGAGTGTGCAATAGCCACCCATCCCAATCTCGCTTTGATTGGAGAGGAAAGGAGACACTTAAGCGCAATCGTGCGGGAGATCGCCGATCTGATTTGCAAAAGGTACGAAGCGGGCAAAGAATATGGGGTGATCCTGATTCCAGAAGGGCTCATCGAATTCATCCCGGAGATGCAGTCCTTGATCGTCTCATTGAACCGAGGGCTGGAACATCTGGGGAATGCGGAAAAAGCGACCTTTGAAGCTTTGGACGGAAGAATCCAAAAACAGCTTCTTCTCGATCGCGACCCCCACGGCAATGTGCAGCTCTCGCAAATCGACACTCAGGTCCTCCTGATAGAGCTCGTGAAAAAAGAGCTGAAAGGGCGGGCAAAATACAAAGGGAAATTCGCTGCGCAGGAGCACTTTTTCGGATATGAAGGAAGGTCCTGTTTTCCAACGAACTTCGACGCGAATTATTGTATCTGCTTAGGCCGTCTCTCTGCGCTGGCGGTGCGAGATGGGATAACCGGCAGCATTTGCGCTGTTCAGCATCTGAAAGAGCATCCTTCGCGCTGGACACTGAAAATGATACCCCTCGTCCGTCTGATGCATATGGAAAAGAGATCGGGGAAAGTTAAGCCGGTGATTCAAAAAGCGGTCGTCGATCTGCAAGGCCCTCCTTTTTTGACGTTCGCAGCCGCAAGGAAAAAGTGGGAGATCCAAGACGACTACCTGTATCCCGGCCCCATTCAGTTTTTTGGTGAATCCGAGCTCACCGACGCACCACCTATCACGCTTTCCTTAGGAACCTGACCCACCAGGTCGATCTTTTTCCAGGCGCCATTTCTAAACCGGGCCAGATAGACGAGGAAAAGAAGGGCCGCATAGGCCACTTTCAGCCCCCAAGCGTATTCTACGGGGAGGCCGTTTTTCACCACGATGTAGTAAACCGGGATGAGGAGAAAGACCCAAACGGAAAACGAACCGAAGAAAAGCAGAAAGAGCGTATCCCCCGCGGCGGTCAAAAGGCCGCTAAGAAGCCAACGGAGCCCGTCGAAAAAGATATAGAGGAAAGCTAGGCTCATGCAAACCTTCAACGAATGAACCAAAGCGGGATCGACCTCCGAGGCAATCCTTCCCTCTTCCATTTGAGCGAAGAACAAAAATCCTGCGGTATCGACCGGATCGAAGACGAGAAAGGCCGAAGTCGCGAGGAGAAAGAAAAGGAGGAGGATCAAGCCCGACTTTAGGACTCTATTTACGAGCTCCTGCCTCCTCGAGCCGATGAAATTCCCGGCAATCGCTGCCGCGCCTCTAGAGAGGCCGTCAAAGAAAAATGAAAGTAAGATGGCAAAGCTTTGGCAGATGCTCGAGATGGTGATATGTTTTTCGCTCATATGGGTCATGAGTCCATAGAAAACAGCCCATCCGATCACTTCGATCGTGCAAAAGAGCCCTTGAGGCACCCCCACTCTTAAGCACTTGGCCATCTCTTGGCCATTGAAGCGCCAGTTCAAAGTCCCGAATGATTCCCGATTTTCTTTGCCCAAAAATAGATAGAGGAGGACAGCCGACTCCAGAAGATAGCCGCAGCAAGTGGCGATCGCGGCCCCCTTGATCCCCATTTCGGGGACCCATCCTTCGATGCCGAAGATGAGAACCCAGTCTAGCAAAATATTGATTCCATTGGCAATCACGGCAAGCCAAATCATCAGTTTTGTTTTTCCCCGGCCGATGAAAAAACCGGCGAATGCGGTCACCAAGGCATAGCCCGGCGCAAAAAGCATGAGATATCGAAAATAGACAGTTTCCATCTCCAAGTTGGGACTTCCATTGAAAAATATAGGAATGCCCCAGATCGCCAAAGGAACACAGAGGAGAAGGGAAAAACCGGAAAACCAGATCATTTGCCAGACGGCGGGCCCGATCTTCTTGAAAAGTTTCGCTCCATTGTATTGGGCGACAAACACTTCCGACATCGCCGTGATCATCCCGATCCCGGAAATGAAGGCCCAAGCGAGAGTGCCCGCGTTGACGGACGCGTTCAAGGCTCCGATCGAATAATGGGCAAGAAAGATCCTGTCCGTGAAGATCATGAAGAGCATCGCGAGGGTGGAGATCATCAGAGGAGATGAAATCGCCCATAATTCACGGAGGCTTCCTTCAGGATAGCGGGTCATTGGGGCAAGAGTAGACATGAATTCTCAAATAGTTGATTATTAAGGAACACCACATAATATCAGACCCATCCTTAAAAAGCCATGGGAGCCAAAACAACTGTTTAGTATGCATTTAATCTCCAAAGCAAACGGTTCAATCTAAATTTATACCGAGAGGGATTCAAAAATCGGAATATGGCAAGGCTGCGGACACTTGAA
>CAYTXY010000134.1:0-5102 GCA_964441355.1 uncultured bacterium | reverse complement strand
GTGTAGGTGGTGTAGGGGTAGGTGGTTTAGGAACAGGATTAGGAACAGGATTAGGATTGGAACCTGGATTGCCCATCAAAGCTATCATTCCCATTCCGGCGGCTAGGGTAAGAGTTGCATAACAAACCGGTTTGACCCACGACGGAAGTCGATTCGTTTTTGGAGGAAGAGCAGTGACTCTACCGCTCAAACTCGACAAATTTTGCTTGGGATTGTTGTTGTCTTGGTCAATGCGCGCGCCTCTTTGGCCCGGCTGCTGAAATTTGTATTCGTAATTTTTAATTGGTGTTATGAATGCCATGTTTTTTCCTTAATTAAGAATGCAGCTATTGTAGCAGAAAAAATCATAATCTTTCAATGCAAAACAAAATTACTATTATGTAATTAATGAATTTGTGTTTTTGGCTGCCTTTTCATTAGCGCTCCCGGTAGGAGGAGAGTCGGCCGATAATTCTAAAGAACGCGTTGTTAAAATTCCAGTTTTCAAAGCCCCTTTTTTCTACTGGATCTTTAAAAGATTTTTTACTAGGATTGGACCGGTGACTGGAGGTCGCATGCAAAGCAAACAGGAGAAGAGGAGCCGCATCGCTCCGGAGAGCATCAAGACGAAGCGGGCAAGAGAAAAGCTTAGGAAGCAGTGGGAAGATCAAGATCTGCTGATCACGGAATCCGCTTTAGCCGATACGGTCGACAAAATCCATAAATGGATCGCCGCAAATGCCGTGAACCGCGTGCGGCTCAAAGAAAAAGACATCCGTCTATTCGACCAGAACCAAAACGCAGCCGTATTGAGTCAAAAGGTTCAGCTCTTCGCGAAAAAGCTCTACGAAGATTTAAGCCGATCCTAAGCGCTTCCTTTCACACTTCCTCGTACCTTTTCCAGAAGAAGGCAAGACGCCCGAGGAACATTCCCGTGATGACTCCAGCGGCAGCGCTCTCTGCGACCATCAAGGTGAAGTGGATCTCAGTATGGGTAGCGTTATAGAACCCGAAGAAGTATTTAACGCCAAAGAAAATCAGCGCGAAGACTAAGGTTGTCCAGGTACCCGGAAGATGGAGAGTGGCGCGCCTCCGGTCATAACGGATTTTCCATTTCCGGACAAAAAACCAGCCGAGGCCGATCCCAACGGCAACGGAAAGTCCCCAGGCGAGAAGGGGAATGAGGTACCACTTGATGCCAATGAATCCCCAGACCGTTACGATCGCGGGGAAGATAATGAGTCTATGGATGGACACAGTGCTCGGTTGCAGCGCCTTTACGCCCATCACAACCAAGTAGATAAATATTACATAAACCCACCAGGGGGTCTCTTCGAGGATGCCGATCAGCTCTTCCATAGGGTATGAAAATAATACCAGAGTCTTCCGATTTTTTCAAAAATCGCTCCTCGTCTATGCTAAAGATTATGACCTTTCAAAAGATGATCGAGGGAAACCGGGTCGTCACCCACCTACGGCCTGTATGCGCCCATCCGGCCTGGATCGAGATCGATACGGTGCAATTTAGGAAAAACCTCGCAGAGATCCGTAAGATGGTGGGAAAAAGCCGTTTTTGTCTGCCGGTGAAGGCCAACGCCTATGGACATGGGCTTTGCCCGATTGGGAAAATCGCCGAGGAGTCCGGGGTCGATTCGCTCGGAGTCTCTTGTTTGAAAGAAGCCGTAGAGCTCAGGCTCGCCGGAATTACCATTCCGATCGTGATTTTCGGCGCCATCCATGAGGACCAAATCGGGGATTTGATCGAATTCGATCTCGAGTTTTCGATCAGCTCCAAGTACAAGGCGGAACTGGTGGCGAAAAAAAAGGGAAGGGATTGCCGCAAATGCAAGGTCCATATCGAAGTCGACACAGGGATGCGCCGGACCGGGGTGCGGCCGGAAAATGCCCTCTCCCTTCTCTCTTTTGTCGAAGGCCTCGGATGTTTCGAGGTCGCAGGGATCTATTCCCATTTGGCCACATCCGACGTCCCGAACGATCCTTTCGCCCTCTATCAAATCGAGATGTTTCATTCCATAGCATCGGAGGTCAAAGGGCGCGTACCTCTTTGCCATCTGGCCAACTCGGGAGGAGTAGCCTACTATCCTGATTCCTATTTCGACATGGTAAGGCCCGGGCTTCTGGCCTACGGCTATTATCCCGACGGCAACACCGATCCGGCAGGCGTGATCGCCCCAGCCTTGAGCCTGAAAGCGAAAGTCTCCTATTTCAAAGTCGTCCAAAAAGGGGCGGGAATCAGCTATGGCCATGCGTATCGGACACAAGATGAGACGCGGATCGCGACAGTGCCCGTGGGATATGGGGACGGGTACCGAAGGTGCCTTTTTAGAAAGGCCGAGGCGCTCATCCGGGGCAAACGTTTTCCCATCGCGGGAACAATCTGCATGGACCAATTCATGGTCGATATCGGCAAAGGGGAAGCTTATGTGGGCGATGTTGTAGTGCTCATTGGCAAACAGGATGGAGTTGAGATCACTCTCTGGGAGCTCTCGCGAGAGGCCGATTCGATCCCCCACGAAATGCTCGCGTCATTCAACGAGCGGCTCCCTCGGATTTATCTTTGAGAACCTTGTCCACGAACTCTCCGGCCCGATCGAGCGCCTCTTGCGCCTCTGGAAATCGGGGAGCGCCAATTTGCCAGGCGTGGATCATGTCGGGCCATACGTCGAGGGTGACGGAGACTCCTTGCTTTTCAGCCTTTTTTGCCAGGTCCATGGCGTCGCTATAAAGGAGATCCCTCGCTCCCGCTTGGATGAAGAGGGGAGGCAGACCGCTAAGATCCCCATAAACCGGGGAAAGAAATGGGTCGGCGAGATCTTTGCCCGCGGCGTATTTTTCAGCGCACCCAGAAAGCCTTTCCGTTGAAAGAACGTCTTTACCCTTGTTTGTCCGATAACTTTGCCCGCTTAATTTGAGATCGGCCCAAGGACAAAACACAACGGCTCCCGCCGGCATCGCGATTCTTTCCAGTTTGAGGCGGAGGAGGAGTGATAGGACCAGCCCGCCGCCTGCTGAAATGCCGCTGAAGAGGATTCTCGAGCGGGCATATGGATGATGCAGGAGCCATCTGTATGCGGTCAAGGCGTCGTCAAGAGCTGCGGGATAGGGATGTTCGGGAGCCAGCCTATATTGGACCGCGCAGACGGCGGCGCCGGCTGCGGCAGAAAGCCTTCCGATCAGGTTTTTTTGCGACTCGATCGAGCCCGCGACAAAGCCTCCTCCCATAAAAAATAAAAGAATCCTACGGCGGTTCACATCGGGAGCAAACGCCCAGAGGCCGGGAAGTTCGCCGATCGTAAACGGTTCGAACCGCACTTCGGGGGGAGGGGGAAATCCTTTCAGGAAAGTTTCAAAATTGGCCCGCGCTTCTTCCACAGAAAAGCTGCTAGGAGGCAGTTTGGAGAGGCACTCTTGGTAAAAAGTATCGTATTCTCGACTGGCCATAACATTTCCCATAAACCAAAGACTGATTCTTGACGAGTGGTGTGATTTTTTTGATAATCTTACAAATGAAGCGGATACCAGTACAAGATCTCGGCCTTGCCGGCGCGTTGTATCTTCCCGAAAAAAAGGGTCCCCAACCTTGCATTATCACCTTGGGAGGGTTTCGGGGAGGGATCAATGAGTCGAGAGCCGAAAAGCTCTCTTCCTTCGGCTTTGCGGCGCTCAGCCTCGCCTATTTCGGATACCAAGGACTTCCGCCATCGCTCCAAGAAATCCCGCTCGAATACTTCGAAAAGGCGATCGACTGGGCGATACGCCATCCTGCCATCGATCCGCGGCGGATCGCCTTGTGGGGAGTTTCACGCGGCGCTGAGCTTTCCCTTCTCCTTGGATCAACGTTTCCTGCCAGGTTCTCCGCGATCGCTGCGATGGTGCCGGCAAGCGCGATCTACGGATCGATCCAAAGCCCCGCTCCGGCTTGGGTCTACCGGGGCCGGCCTCTCGCTCCGAGCGCTCCTCTTCCGGCGCTTCCTATCGACTCATGCCTCGGCCAAACTCCGGAGTCGGCTTTAGCCTTGACTCCTTTTTTTCTCGAAGGGATGAAAGACAAAGCCGCTTTTGCCGCATCCCAGATCCCTGTGGAAAAAATCGATTGCCCGCTGCTCCTCATCTCGGGAGAAGACGACCAAATGTGGCCCTCGACCCTATTTGCAGAGCAGATTCGAGAGAGGCTGCAAGCGAAGGGCTCATCGATTTCCCGCGTCCATTTCAGTTATCCTCGGGCAGGCCACGGCATCTCGTCCACGGAAGGGGTCGCCGAGTTGCACCCGATCGCGAAAATTTGGTTTGCCTTCGGCGGCAATCCCCGCGATAATGAGCGGGCAATGACCGACGCTTGGGAAAAAACGGTTCGCTTCTTCAGCTCATGGATGTTTTAAAAAATTTTCGTCTGATCGACTTGACTCATTCGTTGCATGAGGGCGCCCCTACCTGGTCGGGAGGCTGCGGATTTCGACTCGAAACCAAATTAGACTATGAAAAAGGTCTTCGCGTCCAAAGCATCAAGAGCCACGCCGGCGTGGGGACTCACATGGATGCGCCGAGCCATTTTGTTCCCGGAGGCAAAAACATTGGAGATTTGGAACTAGAGAACTTTTTCGTTCCGGCCTGCGTTCTCGACCTGCGTTTCAAAATGGATCCCGATCTCTTCGTTCTGCCTCAAGATATCGAAGCGTACGAAAAGCGCTGGGGACCCATCCCGCAAAACGCCCTCGTGATCGCCCGCACAGGATGGGAGCAGTTTTGGAGCGAGCCGCTCCGCTACCGCAACCCCGACCTTTCTGGTAAAATGCATTTCCCCGGATTTTCCGAAGAAGCCGCAAAGCTCCTTCTTCGCAAAAAAATCGTTGGGCTAGGGATCGATACCTTATCGCCCGACGGATCGAACACCGATGCCTTCCCCGTTCACGAATGCATTTTAAGAGCGGGGAAATATATCCTCGAAAACCTCGCTCACCTCGACCGCATCCCAGAGTCCGGCGCCTACGCACTTTGCCTGCCTCCCAAGCTGAGGGACGCCACCGAAGCCAATTTGCGAGTTGCAGCCTTGTTCCCAAAATCTACATGGATTAAACTTTCATTAGATGATGATGCCACAAAGG
>CAYTXY010000133.1:0-5152 GCA_964441355.1 uncultured bacterium | reverse complement strand
GAAGGCTCTATTGGTAAATCCAGCGGGACATCGAATAAAGGGTGACGGCCGCTGACGAAGGGTATCGCGTTTGATCGACGCCCGCACCTGCAACATAGAAGAGGACCGCGTTCGGCAACGTTGCCTTGATGACGGCAAATTGGTATCCGCAGAACGGCTGATCGGAGATAAAGAGGGCCAAGCAGGACTCAGGCGATCGGTGTAGCCAAGCTACGAGGGTATCTACCGTATTCGGGCGCCTCCAAATAGATCCTTCCCCTTGCATGGGAACAGCGATGAAGAGGACGGGAAGGGCCCGCATCCCTTCTGGAAGGTCTGTTTCTTCCCAAACGATGTGGGCCGCTTCGGATTCATTTTTGCAGCGGTCTGTCAGACCGTCGACTCTACTGTCGAGGGGCCGATCGCCAGTCAGCCACACGATTTCGCTAAAGCGGACCCCCTCGTTCCATAGCTCTTTTAGATAATCAAGACGTTTCTGCATCCGGGAAGTTGTCGCTCCAAGGATGAGGGCTTTATCATATTCTCTAAGGCTAGGCTTCCAAGAGGCAAAGAGCCCTTGCTCCTCGGCCCAATTCAATACAAAAGCTCTTTGCTCTGGCGCAAGTTCGGCTATTTCCCATCTTTCCTGATTGGGTTTGCGAAGCCACCGCTTTTGAGTTTCGGCGATCAGGTCGGCGTCTTGAGGAATACCTAGACTAGAGGCCAGTTGCAAAAGGGGGGCTGGGTCCAGCCGACGATCTTGAAGGGGCAGCGCAACAGCGAGGTTGGATAAGGAGAGGACAAACAAAAACAGCCACTTTCTCATAAAGATCTCCACTAAGAAAAAGAGGCGTATTATATAGAAAATTAAAATTAAAAAAAAGGCTCGGCCGAGAGACGGCCGAGCCTGAAGCGCCTTAACGGATTATCCTTAACCCGCTAACGCAGCAGCAGCTGTAGAAAAGATCGATCTAAACAACTGACGAATGCTAGCAATGATGCTAGGTCCTTTTCTTGGATCCGCTGCTTCTTTTTCGATCGATTGCCTCATCGCGTGGATGGACGCGTCGATGATGTCGCGGCTGAGAATGTTGTTTTCCAACCGGACGCAAGCCTCCATGTCTTCCAAGGCCTTGACGATATTTCGTCCTTTGAACCCTGGGAAGTGAGGCGTCGGCGCCATCTTGTCCGACATATCTTCGATCACTCCTTGCGTGAAGAAGGACAACATATTTTGATCATTTCTGAAAACAGACGGCAAGTGCTGGATGATGATCTGCTTGATCTCTGCCTTGCCTGGGCTGCCGATGGCAATGACCCTAGCTCGGCTTGTGAACGCAGGATCGATCCTGTCAGGGCGATTTGTCGTAATGATAAATCCGACATTGCGAATCGCTCTTCCAGACTCTTCCAAATGGGCGTTGACAAGCGCTACGCGTCTTTGATTCATGATATCGGTCATCTTGTCATGTTCGACGAGCCAAGGCGCTGCAGCCGCTTCTTTAGGATCGGTTTTCGATGCGACCTTGTCGCCCGTATCTCTTCTCGCGACGAGCTCTTCGCCATCATCATAGAGCAGATACGTATTGACTGGGCATTCTTCAACGATTTGCATCACTTCGCGGAACACGTTGATATGGTTGCCGTTTTTAAGGTGTTTTTCCATAACGCCGGAAGGAATGCGGATGAAACCAATTCCCGTAAGGTCGCAGAGAGCTTCCCCGAGCATCGTTTTACCGGTTCCTGGGAGTCCCTTCAGAATGACGTTAGGCGGCGGGGCTTTACGCTCGACCGCTTTCTGGATCATGGTTGCGACAATCGCGATTTCTTTCTTCGTTTTGTCGTCGAAAATCGGCTGCGGCCTATTTTCAGAAGCGAATACGCGCTTCTCGTTCTGATTTCTAGGCAGGTGATATTCTGTGATGAGGAGTCGATTCAAAACGGCTTTGATCCGAGCTTGACGTTCGACCTCTGGATCTTGTTCCTGCGTGGACGTAAGTTTGTAAATAAGCGCGGCTCCTCCCAAAAGCGCAAGAGCGCCCCCTGCAATGTACCCAGGATTGCTGCTTATTGTATTCCAACCTTGACTTCCCATTCCTTTTGCTAAATTCATAGCACTGGTCATGTCTATATTTAATGATGGCATAAATACACACTCCTACTTTTAATCGATTTTTGGTAGTTTTTCACTTTATTCGCCAAGATTATGGAACAAGACCTTATTTAAGTCAACGAAATGGAGAGGCCCGAATCTAGAGGCGCGGTTGAGCGGAAATCGCAAAGCCAGTATAATATTGATTATGTCCGGACATCAAGTTGGGGTCAAGATTAGTTCGAAACTAAACCAGAAGAAATAACGATGCAATATATTCAAAAAATCATATTTATCATGGTTCTTTCTGCATTCACCATGAAAAATTATGCCCATTCTCCGAAGCAAGTGGTTGAAGAAATTTTGGCATATGCCGATGTGAAGATCAACGGGGACCGCCCCTCCGACATTCAAGTCCATGACGAACGGTTCTACCAGAGGGTTCTGAAAGACCTTTCGCTCGGCTTTGGGGAATCCTATATGGATGGCTGGTGGGACTCGGCCGCCCTCGACGAATGCATAGCTAAAATTTTAAAGGCCAAACTGACTAAACAGGTCAAGCCTACCTTGCCGATGATCTGGAATTATATCAAAGCCAAGGTCTTCAATATGCAGAGAAAAGGGGACCGGGCCTCGAAAGTCATCGAGGACCATTATGAGATCGGCGACGAACTCTACGAGAGCATGCTAGGCAGCACCATGGCATATACCTGCGGATACTGGAAAAATGCGGCCACCCTGGACGAGGCCCAAGTGGCGAAGTTCGACCTCATCGCAAAGAAGGCCGGACTGAAAAAAGGGATGCGGGTCCTCGACATCGGATGTGGATGGGGAGGATTTGCAAAACATATCGCAGAAAAGTACGGGGTCCACGTCGTAGCGGTGAACCTTTCCGCAAAACAGGCCGACTACGCGAGGAAGCTTTGCGCGGGTCTCCCGGTAGAGGTCAGGACCCAGGATTATAGAGACGCCGTTGGGACCTACGACCGGATTATTTCCATCGGGCTCATGGAGCACGTGGGAAAAAAGAATTACCGAGGCTTTATGGAGCTCATCCATAGGTGTTTGAAAGACGACGGGCTTGCGATCGTCCACACGATCGGAAGGAACACCACCGCGATCGTCACAGACCCTTGGATCAGCCGTTATATCTTTCCCCACGGCCACCTCCCCTCGATCGTCCAGATCGGGGAAGCGATCGAGGGGCTTTTCGTGATGGAAGATTGGCATAATTTCGGCGCGAGCTATGACGCCACTCTGAGGGCCTGGTATCAGAATTTCGAAAAAAATTGGGAAAAGTTCCGCTCCTCTTACCCAGATCCCTTCTTCAAGATGTGGAGATACTATCTCCTCTCTTGCGCAGGGGCCTTCCGCGCGCGCGACATCCAACTATGGCAGGTCGTCCTCACCAAGAAGGGAGTCCCCGGAGGCTATGATTCCATCCGCTGAGGCTCGCATAAGCTATGAAAAGAAGAGACTCGCGCTGATCCAGGAATTTCAGGCGAACCTCCTTTCAGGGGAAACGGGCTCGGTTGCTTTAAACAAGGACACTTCGAACCTATTTAGGAACCGGAAAACGGGCCCCTCTCAGAAACTTGACGTCAAACGGCTGAATCAAGTCCTCTCCATCGATCCCGGGGGGCTAGAAGCCGAGGTCGAGGGGATGATCACCTACGACGCTCTCGTCCTCGAGACCCTGAAATTCAATTGCTTGCCGGCCGTCGTCCCTCAACTGAAGACGATTACCGTGGGCGGAGCCCTCGCTGGGCTCGGCATCGAATCGACATCGTTTCGATACGGCCTCGTTCATGAAACCGTCTTCGAGATCGAAGTTTTAACAGGGGAGGGGAAGGCCATCGTTTGCCGCCCTGACAACGAGCACCGGGATTTATTTTATGCGTTTCCAAACTCCTATGGGACCCTCGGCTATGCGTTGAGAATCAAAATCAAGCTGATCCGAGCCAAAAAATTCGTCCGATTGACCCATCTCCACCTGCGCCAGAGCGCCCCATATTTCGAAAAGATCCGAAGCCTTTCTGCCGTAGAACGGGCCATGCCCAGCGACGCCTTTATCGACGGGGTGATTTTCAGTGAACATGAGATGGCCGTGACACTCGGCGAGTTCACTGACGAAGCGCCGTCTCTCTCCAATTACACCTATATGAACGTCTACTATCAGTCGATCCGCAAGAAAGAGTCTGACTTTCTCACTGCCTACGACTACATTTGGCGGTGGGACGCCGATTGGTTTTGGTGCTCAAAACACTTCGGAATGAACCATTGGATTCTCAGGCTCCTTTTTGGGAAATTCATGCTCCATTCCAAATCCTATTGGAAAATCAAACACCTCGCGGCATCGAACCCCTTTTTCCGTGGGCTTATCGGCCTTTTCCAAAAATCCTCCGAATCTGTGATCCAAGATATCCTGATACCCGTAGAGAATGCATCGGCCTTTTACGATTTCTTGCGCCATTCGATCCAAATCACCCCGATCTGGATTTGCCCCTTTCAGTCTTTCCTGCAAAATACCCGCTATTCCCTCTGCCCGCAGCTAAAGCCCAATGTCCTCTATTTGGACTTTGGGTTTTGGGATATTCTTCCCAGTGATAAGCCCAAGGGGTATTACAACCGGCTGATCGAGAAGAAAACCGAAGAGCTGAACGGTTTCAAGAGTTTATATTCCGACTCGTACTACACGGAGGAGGAATTTTGGAGGATCTACCCCAAAGAGACGTTTTTGGAACTAAAGGCAAAATACGACCCAAACAACGTCTTTAAAGGTCTTTACGAAAAGTGCGTCCGCAGAATGTAAAAACCTCTTACTCAACGGTTTTGTTGTATTAATCGGTAAAAAAACACCGAGCTCGACAGGACAAAACCGAGCGCACCGATACTAAGACCCACCGAGAAAAAGTAGAGGAACAGGATGGCAGGATGGACAGGATAAAGAATAGAAACTCCAGACCTTCGCCACCCAGAGCTTTTTGACCGAGGAGGACTTTCCCTTTTCAATCCCATTTCTTAAGGAAGGAATTTCCTAAAATTGCCTATCCTGTCCATCCTGCCATCCTGTTATTTTTT
>CAYTXY010000132.1:0-5157 GCA_964441355.1 uncultured bacterium | reverse complement strand
GCAAAATACCCGAGAATCACCGGGCGGCTCACAAATTGGAGCAATTTGCTGACATTGAAAAAAGAGCTTCCGACCTGAATCAGTCCCATCACGATGACGAATTGGGTCAAGACGTGGAGGACGAGGGCGTCGCGGGCCGGCCCCGAGACGGTGGGGAAATACGTATGGAGGACATGAGCGATCGAGGTTTGGAGCAAGATCGCGGTTCCCGTGCTCGGGCCTGAGATCATCTGGCGCGAAGAGCCGAAAACGGCCGAGAAAATCGTGCCGAAAATGGCAGCAAATAGCCCCGCTGTGGGAGGAAGGTCGGCAAGAAGCGAATAGGCGATCGACTGAGGGATCGTCATCAAGGCAACCGCAAGGGCGGCAAACAAATCGTCCCGGAAAATAGGAAACGAATAGAGCTTCAACTCTTCGGCAAATGGGGTAAAAGAAATAGAACTTGAGCGGGGAAGTCGCATGTCACTCACTCTAGGCAAAAGTTGGTTAAGCGTCTACTAGCTGCGGCTCGGACGCTGGCTTGGCGGCTCTCTTGCCTCTTAGCTCGAAAAAGAGGGGGCATCCAGTAAACGGAAAGGCATCCCTCAGTTGGTTGATTAGGAATTTTTTATAAGTGTCCGTCATGAGGTCTGGCTTGTTGACGAAAAGGACGAATTTCGGCGGATTGATTTCTGCCTGGGTGAGGTAATAGATCCGCAGCCTTTTGCCCCAAATCAGCGGCGGATGGTATTTCTGCAGGCACGATTCGATGAACTTATTCAAAGCCCCCGTCGTCAAGCGCAAGAACCGCTGCTGATAAACTTCCCGGATCAGGGGAAAGATCTTGTCCAAATTCCGCTTGTTTTGCGCTTCGATAAAAAGAGTGGGGCAGTGGGCCAAGAAGGGAGCCGCTTCACGCACGCCGCGAAGCGCGTGCTCCATCCGCAAATTTTGGATGAGATCCCACTTGTTGAAGACGAGGATACAGCTTTTACCCTGCTCTTCGATCTCGGCCGCAATCCGCCTCTCTTGAGTGGTAAACCCCTCGAAGGCGTCCAAAACAAGAAGACATACATCGGCGCGCCCCACAGCTTCTTCGGTGCGGATGGCCGCGAACTTATCGACGACTTCCTTTTCGCTTTTTTTGCGGCGGATGCCGGCGGTGTCGATCAACAGATACTTTTGTCCGTCCAGCTCATAGTCCACGTCGATCGCATCGCGCGTCGTCCCGGCAATGGGGCTGACGATCGATCGCTCTTCTGAAAGAAGCTGGTTCAAAAGCGTTGATTTCCCGACATTCGGACGCCCGACGATGGCGACTTTGATCACATCCGTTGCCGGACTTTCCACCACTGATTCTTCCTCCGCGATCGGATTTAGGGCTGCTTCCAAAAGCTCGGCAATCTGGTGTCCCTGCATGGCGGAGATGCCCATGACTTTGGGGATACCAAGCCTGTGGAAGGCTGCAACTTGCGTCTCCTCGC
The DNA here is from genome assembly GCA_964441355.1 of uncultured bacterium. Lineage (GTDB taxonomy): Bacteria > Chlamydiota > Chlamydiia > Chlamydiales > SM23-39 > CAIPFQ01. The sequence goes on along the minus strand of CAYTXY010000132.1, from coordinate 3,694 downwards.
CCCACTGGTCGATCTTATTGACGGCGACGATGACGGGCTTTTTGCCCTTTCTCAGTCTTTTTGCCAGTTCCTCGTCCAATGGAGTGGGCCCCACTTGCCCGTCTACGACGAAGAGGATCGCGTCGGCCTCCTCAATGGCGGCCTCCGCCTGGCGCTTCACCTCTTCGGCAAAGGGGATTTTCCCCGATAGGTCGATCCCTCCGGTGTCGATCAAAAGAAATGGCCGCCCGAACAAATCGGCCTGGGCATAGAGCCGGTCGCGGGTGATCCCTTCAGCCTCGTCGACGATCGAGAGCCGCTTCTGACAGATCCGGTTGAAAAGAGCCGACTTCCCCACGTTGGGGCGGCCGACGATCGCGATTTTTGGCAGCATAAAAGAGATTTTCCTGGGAAGAGGATACACGATCCCCAAAAGATTCGCAAGAAACCCTAGAGGTTAAAAAAATGATCAGCTTTGGTTCGTAAATCATTTTTTTAACCACCGAGCACACCGAGCACACCGAGAGCACCGAGAAGAGAAGGAACATGGTCGAATTGAATCTATGCTTTAAAATCCTGATATGAATACAGGCTAAAAGCACCGGAGCCAATTGCAGCTGCAGTATATCCTAAAGCCCGCCATCGAGAAGCTTTTGGTTGTGGTTTGTTTGCGCCGTCTTTCAAGGCAGGTTCTGAGGAGGATTCTTTTTCATCCTTGGCTTTTATACGAGGATTTTTTTCTACAGGTTTACGCCGGTTCTCTTCATAGATTTTGCGGATTTCTTTGTAGGCTTTATAGGTGAAAAAGATCGTGCTGAGAGAACCAATGCCGATTTTTAGCAGGGCTGTTTTTTCAGAAAACAAGGGGATGTCATTCGTATCTTTCGGAATTTCTAGATGTTTCGTAGGGTCGTTCAGATCGAATTCAATTTTATTTTTTGTCTCGCATTGGATATCGCCAGCCTCTCCTGTCGGGGAGTAACAAGCCTCAGCTTCCCACTTGCAGTTAGCTTCTATTTCCTCATTATTCGTACTCTTAACAACACGTTGAAATGTACAACCTAAACGCTCGTCATACCACCCATGGTGGTTGGCGCCTCCTACTTGAACAGGCCCTCTATAACCCGTAAACATACTCCAACTAATACTATCATCCTTTTTCCCATTAATAGTAGCAGGGCCACTAGTGATTGATCCGGAACTTTTTTTATCGCTTACTAATTTGTCATGTTTATTGATAAATTCATCAACCAACGTTTCAATTTTATTATATTGAGATGGGCTAAGACATAAATATTTTATTGAGTTGCCACAATCAAAGCCCATGTCTTTTATCCGACCTTCAATTCCCGAAAGCTTCATTAAAACCTCTCAATTAATAAAATTCTTTATAAAATCATCAAAATTATAACAACTTTCACAATTAATTTCAAGATACTAAAAAACGCTTGTGAAGATGATTTCCTGGGAGGGAGGATACACTATCCCAAAAAGATTCGCAAGAAAACCCTAGAGTTCAAAAAATTAGTTAAAAAAAATTTGCACTCTTCGAGGATGAAAAATTTGAATGCAAAAGAAAAAATAACAGGATATTAGGATGGACAGGATAAAAAATAATAAAGATTCGGATATTTCTGTTGGTTGCTGTTCTTACCCGAGAAACTTCAAAAGTTGGCTAAAAATCACGATTGAAGCAAGCCTATTGGTCGGGTAACAGTATCAACGGTCCCATCGTTCATACCGTTAATTCCTAATTTTTCATCCTGCCCATCCTAATATCCTGTTATTTTTTCTAAAAGCAGATATCTATTGAGGAGTTACAAACATTTTCTCGAAGATTTCCAGGGGCTGCTCGCGGCGGAGATAGGAGATTTGATCCTCGGGATTCGAGGATCTCTACAGCCAATCACTGTCCCTCTGATTTTGCGATGAGTTGTCGCACCTGAGGAATAGAGCTTGGCGACTGAAGCCACTCAGCAACATCTGACGGAACATAAATGCGCTTTTTGGATTCTTTTTTCGTGCCCTTTGGCCGCCCAGCGCCTTCTCGCTTGCCTCCATGTCCTTTGGCGGCCTTCTCGATATGAGGGGCTAGGTTTTCGTTGAGCCGTTCTTCTATGAAGTCGCGTAGATATAGAGGATAGTTTTTTATTACTTCTTCTGCTGTCTCTCCTGCGTACTCAACATCAGGGTACTTCTTATGGCTAAATACCCAAACATTAAAATCTTTATCGTACCAAGGTTTGATCGCGCCGATTTCCTTGAGAGCGATATTCAGGTGTTTTTTAATTTTTTTTGCGGAGGCCATTGCCATCCCCTCTTCTCTCTTCAAGTCTAGATTATTTGGGCATAAAATCAAGCCAGCACTCATCCCACTGCATTTAAGTCTATTAGAGCTGCGCAAGCCCTCCTCGCCTCTTGTCCCTAAATTCTTCGTCACTAGCATAAAGAAATGGCGAAGAATTGGAGGATAGTGTAAAATAATTATACTCTAAATTAAATTGAGAGAAAATGAATGACCTATCTCATCGGAAAGAATCGTCAACCAGTACAAAATTGGGATGAAATTAAAGAGCTTCTACTCGATTCATCACGAGAGGCTCAAGAAGCGCGCAAAATAACCGCCTCAACGGCCTCAGCGATGAAAAAAATCTATGGTATTTGCGAAATTATATCCCTAAGCGGCGCCGTGTTCACTTTCGCAGTCGTGTCGGATCGTTATCACCTGAATAAACTGTTAGCCATACCACACTTACTCTTAGCCTTCCACGGCAATGAATTACGCAACATGGCGCGGAATATGGAACAGTTGTTTGATGCGGACGTAGCTGTCAGAAAAGAGGCGAGTTCCCCTGAGCGGTTTCTGCAGACTCTTCATAAAGGGACATTGGCCGCTAAATATTGGATAGGCGAAAAACCTCAAAAAGCAGAAGTTATTGAGGGCTTACAAACATCTTCTCGAAGACTTCCAGGAGCTCCTCGCGGCTGAGGTAGGTGATCTGGTCCTCGGCCCCAATGACCGATTCGAGGAGCCCCTTCTTTTTCTCGATCAGCTCGTGGATGTGCTCTTCGATCGTATTCTTCGTTATGAACTTGAAGACCTGAACCCCGCGGTTCTGGCCGATCCTGTGGACGCGGTCGGTGGCTTGGTTCTCTTTGGCCGGATTCCACCAACGGTCGTAGTGGATCACGATAGAGGCGACCGTCAGGTCGATCCCCACCCCGGCGGCAAGGAGCGAGGCGACGAAAACGGAGCAATTGGGGTCTTCGCGAAACTTCCGGAGCTGTTCGCTCCGGTCCCGGGTAGATCCCTTGATGGAGGCGAATCCGATCCCTTTCTTGCGGCAGTAAGACTCGATGATCGCGAGCATATCGAGGTACTGGGAGAAGACGACGACCTTTTGCCCGCTGCCGAGCGCTTCGGCCAATAGCTCGACGAAAAGGTCCCATTTCCCCGAAGCATGATCCTGATATTTTTTCACATCGCCTAAATAGAGGGCCGGATGGTCGCAGATCTGCTTGAGGTTCATGAGGGCGGCAAAGACGTGCATGTAAGCCACCGGCTTCGTGGTGTCTCGCAACTCCCTATAGACCGTATCGCGCATCATGACAGCCACTTCTTGATAGAGCGTTTGCTGCTCTGCCGATAGGTCGCAATAGGCGATCTCTTCGATCTTTTCGGGAAGGTCGGTGAGGACCTCGCTTTTTTTGCGGC
>CAYTXY010000131.1:0-5199 GCA_964441355.1 uncultured bacterium | reverse complement strand
GTATATAACGGGAATCTGTTGTCCCATCAAAGCTGACGAGATTGCAAATGCTTCCTCCTGCAGAGGCAGCTTTGAAAAGCTTGCTATGCCCGATAGCCCAGGCGGTCATATATCCTCCATAGCTCCAGCCCATGATTCCCATTCTTTCCTTATCCACAACTCCACGTTGAACCAAAGTTTCAATGCCTGTGAGGATGTCCTGCCAATCCCCACCTCCCCAATCTTCTATAAGAGCATGACGAAAATCGATGCCATAACCACATGAGCCACGTGGATTAGGTCTTAAAATAATAAAACCGGCTTCCGCCAGCATTGCATAAGGATACGGATGAGGATTGCCGATAAACTCTTCATTGAAGCAGCCTGCGGGCCCTCCATGAATATCAACCAAAAGAGGATATTTTTTTTCTTTTTGGTAATTGAGCGGATAGGTGATCAATCCTTCGATTTGCAAGCCATCTTTAGAATTCCATTGAATGGCTTCGGTCAAAGGGATGGGCAACTCAGTATAAGCCTGGTTCACATCAGAGACGCGTTGAGGGCTAAACGAATCTAGAGATGCAATATAAGCTTCGGGAGCCGTCATGGAATTCTGTAAGACAAAGCCGAGCCATTTACGATCGAGGCTTAAGGAAAGATCGAAGATTAGATCGGAAAAAGCCATTTTATGTCCCGAATTGCCATCCAAGGGAACAAACACCAGCTGGAATTTCGTTCCTGTAGGTTCAAAAAATAACAAATGTTTGCCATCGTGAGACCACCCTAGCAAGCTGGCGCCCGCATAAAATATTCCTCCGTTATCTGTCGAGGCTAATAATTTAACTTGCTTCCCATCAGCAGAACGAATGGCAATACGGCGATCTAAGGTCAAACTGCCATCGCCTGTAAGATAGGCCACCCACTGTCCATCCGGAGAAAAAATTGGAACTGATTCGTGAGATTCTTTCTTTTCCCATGGAATAATTTTCCCAGAAGCTAGATCGATTGCAGCAAGGCTGGTAGTGCGATAATAATGCGCACACCCGGGACCTGGAGCATAGGCAAAAATGATCGTTTTGCCATCCGGCGACCAATCATAGTCAGGGAAAGAACTGCCAAATTCGGATGCGGCGCGTACATAGTAATCATCCCCAGTCAAGGGTTTTGGCTGAGGATCTCCAATATCGATCATCCACAGGCGGTTGATGAATTGTTCTTTGTTGTAGATGTAGCTCAAATCTGTTGCATCATTCGTTCTTTTTTCAGGCATCATAAAAACGATTCTTTTGCTGTCGGGTGACCACCGATACGTTTCGATGGAACTAGAAACATGAGTGAGAGGAATCGCCTCTCCGCCTTGCGAGCTCATCAGAAAAAGATTATTCGTGCCGGATTGATCAAAAAGAAAAGAAATCCACCGCCCATCCGGCGACCATTGCGGTTGCGACGCCGAACTTTCAGGCAAGCAAATTAAGCGAGTAATCGTTGGATCTTGAGTGGAGGCGATATAGATTCTTGAAAGAAAAGCGTCCTTGTTAGGATGCGGTTCACTGACAACATAGGCCGCAAATTGATGATCGGGAGATAATTGAACGTTACGGATTTGCTTAACGCTGACGATCTTATCGGGAGTCCAGATCGAAGCAGCACCTGCTGTCCAATAAAACGCACCAAAAAACAAGGATAGATAGATTAGTTTAAACTTCATAAGGTCTCAAATGTCAGGGTTATATTGATATTTCAAGGCAGGTGTGTTCTTCGGCACTGGAAACACGGAGGCTCCATATTGCCACATTTTTGCCCCAATTGCAACTTACCGAGAGATTCTTGCAATTCTCTTGGAGAGAAAGTATCCTGGTCCGTCACAAAAAAAGGAGAGCGAGATGAAACGGATCTTTGTTTTAGGGCTTTTCTGCCTGCAGGGTTTGTGCGCAGACGCGCCTTTAGACAGATATTTCTCTTACTTACAACAGCTTGCACAATCTAATGGCAATTATCGGGAAGGAGAAATTGAAATCATTACAAGTCCTGATGAGATTGCTCAAGTGCAAGAAATACAAAAAGGTCGGCTGCTGAAAAAAGGCTTTTCAGATGCAGACGCTGCGGAGTATAGCCGAATAGGAGTAGCCAATGAAGATCAATATTGGATCTGGCTTCGTGATGCTGTTTATTTCCCCAAAGGAATCCCTGGAACATACGATCGGCTCCTTTGGAAAAGCGAATTACAACGAAAACATGCCGGAGTAACAGTTTTACCTGTCCTGCCATCTGGTCAGATTATTTTAGTACTCAACTTCCGACACGCTACCCGATCTTGGGAACTCGAGCTTCCTCGTGGAGGCATAGGACCAGGAGAAACACAGGAAGCAGCTGCGCTACGAGAATTAAAAGAAGAGACGGGATGCGCCACATCTTCTCTACTTTTTTTGGGTGAAATCGCAACGGATACAGGAGTTCATTCTTCAGTGACTCCAGTGTTCCTTGGCAAAGTAATCGCCCAAGACGCCGCTAACACGGAATATTCTGAAGCGATTGCCGGTACGATACGCTTAACAAAAGAAGAAATCTATGAGGGATTATCACGAGGTTTTCTAGAAGTATCTCTAAATGGCCAGAAAAAACAAGTCCCTCTTCGGGACGCTTTTTTGACATTTGCATTACTTCAGGCACAGGTTCGTAAATTGCTTTAGAAAATTCGGATTTACGCATCAGCTGCTTTCCAGGCGAGCCAATCTTCGTACCAGACCCTAACGGTCAAGAGGAAGATGAGGGAGGCATACTTTCTCTCGTATTAGACTTTGCCAATCACCGCTCTTTCCTTCTAATCCTGGATGGAAAAGAACTAAAAAAGCTCGCAAGGGCTGCGACTCCCCATGACATTCCTGTCGGCCTTCATGGACTCTGGAGACAGTCTAAGGAGCTTTAGATTAAGTCTTCTTTTTTCTGCTCATGCCACGACAAGCCGTTTTTGATGAGATTGTAGCCCCACCCTCTCCCTATCCCCGTGAACGCGTACCGAAAATCAACTGTTTTTCCGAATAGTGAGATAGGCTCAGATCATTAATTATAAGCAACACAACAAACATCTTGACGAATTAATAACAAATTATATATAATTAATGGAAACTTTTATGGATTTTTATACAATGTATAACAACAGCCTAGCAACCCTCATGATTAGCCGACTTATGGTGGAGCTTATCCACGTAAAAACGGGGTGTGGGGCTATGCGCTGATTTTTTTCTAAGGGAAAAGTCGGTTTGAGCCAAAAACCGCACCTCGAAAGGGGTGCGGTTTTTTTTTGGTCTCAAGCTGTGAAAAAAGGGATAAAAAAACAGGTGTTTTTATGGTATGCGTAACATCATCATCATTGGTCTCGCAACCGCCTGCGACAGGCGGCGGAGATCCTGCGTCTTCCCGAAGCGAGATGGAAACCGACGCCCGAGTGAGGGTAGTGGCTAAAGAGCACTTCGACGAATTCAGCGCTCCTTCGCCCTTGGTCAAAGCGGTCTTGATCGCCGAGGGAGTCGGAGTGGTTCGAAATGGGCTAGCAATCCCGCTAGCGTTCGTCAACACGACCTCCCCCGCCGCAATCGGACTGGGCTGGGCCTTAGCCCCGCTTCACCTCCTCTACGGCGTTATCGCAGCGGCAGTAGCGATCAAACTGCTGCCTAGCTGTTTCGCGGACTTCGAGAAGGCGCTTAAGAGCGCTTCCTTGGAAGAAAAGTGGCGCAGCGGCTTGAATGTGCTCGATAAGATTTTGCTGTTGGCGATCGGCATCTCGTTGAGCGTCGTAGCCTTCTTGATTGTCGTAAGCCTCGCTGGCGCCGCCGCCGCGGCCGCCGTCTCCATTGCGTCGGCCGTATTTGCCGTCCTGGTGACCGTGCGCGGCGTAGAGATGATGGTTAGAGGCGGATACGCGCTCTGGAAAAGCAACCAGTTCCAAAAAGAATTTTTAGACCAATGCAAAATCGGCAATGCGGCGCAATGGTTGCGCGGAGAACAGCTAAGGGATCCGGTCGCTCTCAAAAACCGGATCGGCCAAAGCGCTTGCGATGCGTTGGCCGATGCGTTGGCTAAGGTGGACCTGAATCAACCGATCGACAAGCAACTTGTGCAGTTAGGAGTTCATGAGCCGCTCATGAAGTCGGTAGATCGGGGCATTTGCGAAGAAAAATTGAAGCAGCAATTGATCGTGGCCGTCGGCACGATCATGTTCGTGGGCGGAGCGCTTTCCATTCCCACGATCGCTGCTTCTCATGGACTCTTACTGCCGGCGATCGGAGTGGCTTTCAGTGTGGCAGGAAGCGTCTTCTCGTTAGGAATGGAGGCCCTGTGGATGCCTTACGACAATCCTGCATGGTTTCGCAAACTGGCCGCCTATCGCTACAGCATGCATGAAAGGGATCATCCGCTTCAAGGGGTACGAGCAGAAGCAAACAAAGTCGAGATACTCAGTCCAACATGCAGCGAGGGTGTTCGAGGGAGAAGCCGTCGGCTTTGGTCTTGTGGTTTGAGACGCGCCCGTTGCCGCTATGGAGTCCCGCCAAGGCGGGATCCCATTCGACTTTCGACAAGCGGATTTTTTGAGCGACCTGATCGTATAGCTCGCGGCGCATCGGATGGTCGTCGTCAGCGAGATTGAAGATCCCCCGCGCGCAATACGCAGACCGGAGCATGAGAGTGAACTGCCTGAAACCGGAACCCCTCTCGCAGCGCTACGCGCTTGCTATCGGAGCGGCCATCCCGGCGAGAGCAGCGCCGCTTCATTCGATCCACGGACGGAGGCCACGCAGGCTCGAAGCCACCTTGGAAGGGCGGCGATCACCACCCCTTCCAACGATGCGTCGGTGGGGGGACCCCGGTATCTCGGTCGGTTTTGCGAGATGCAAAACATCGCCCTCGATTCGATCTCGTCAGATGCAACTTTTTTGCAACTCGTCAAGTATACTGAGCGCGGGAAGGATTTTTAAATTTGGACGCAAGCGAGACAAAGCAAAATCGAAGCGAAGCGGTCCGACCGACGAAGGAAATATCCGAAGGTAATATTTCCGAGGAGGAGGATCGATTTGGCAAAGTCGCAGCCCGTCAAAATTTCAAAAAGCTAATCACGCGTAGCATAATTGGCCTGGGGGTTCTTCTCCTTCTCGTCTTAGTTACCACTTGGTTCTTCCACTCCCGAAAATATGTTTGGACAAATGATGCCTTTATCGATGGGTA
>CAYTXY010000130.1:0-5201 GCA_964441355.1 uncultured bacterium | reverse complement strand
GAGAAATCGATGAAGCCTATTTCAAAGAACTGAAAAAACTCCAGTTATTCCCAAAAGGGCCCCATTCATTGAAAATCATCTATACGAATTTGCACGGGACCGGAATCCGGATCGTCCCCAAAGCCTTGCAAGAGTGGGGCTTCGACGCTCCCGAGCTTGTCGAGGACCAAGCCGCGCCTGATGGAAAATTCACAAATGCCCCGTCGCCAAATCCGGAAGAAGAAAAGGCGCTTGAACTGGGGACGCGCCAGTTACTCCACTCTTCCGCGGATATCCTTCTTGCCACTGATCCCGATGCCGACCGGATTGGAGTCGTCGCCCGAGATGGCCGCAAAGCCTATAGGCTGACCGGCAATCAGTTCGCCTGCCTTTGCCTGGCACATATCTGCACCTCTTTAACCGAAAGAGGAGAATTCCCTGAAAACGCCGGCTTCATCAAAACCATCGTCACGACCGAACTTTTTAAAAAAATCGCTGAAGAGTTTGGCGGCACTTGCATTGATGTCTTGACCGGGTTCAAATATATCGCCGAGATGATCCGCCTCTGGGAAAATAGTTTTGGCGGGCTTCAGTACATTTTCGGCGCAGAAGAATCGTACGGCTGCCTCTTCGGCACTTTCGTCCGGGATAAAGACGCAATCTCTGCCTGCTGCCTCATCTCCGAGGTGGCCTCGATGGCTAAAAAAAGGAATGAAACTCTCGTCGATAGGCTCTATGCGATCTATAAAAAATATGGGATCCATCGCGAATCGCTGACCAATCTGGCTTTCAAAGACACTCCGGAGAGCCTCAAGAAAATCGAGAGCCTGATGCAACAACTCCGCAAACGCCCTCCGTCTCAAATTGGAGAATTATCAGTCTCCTCCCTCGAAGATTTTTCCGACGGCTCTATGCCGCTGCCCAAATCGGACGTCCTCCGTTTTTGGCTCTCCGACGGCTCCAAACTTGTGATCCGCCCTTCGGGAACCGAGCCTAAGATTAAAATCTACGCAGAGGTTAAGGCTATGGCCGAGGGACGTCAAATCGAATCCGACATTCAGCAATGCGATGAGAGATTGCACCGTTTAGTCAACGCCTTCCAGGCCGAATGCCTAGATTAGCCCTTGTGACAGGAGCGACCTCTGGTTTAGGAGAAGAGCTTTGCGCCATCTTGTCGGAGCAAAACATTCCCCTATTCGTTACCGGACGCGATGTTAAACGGCTCAAAGAGATCGCGAACCGATACGGCGCTGGCGCGATGCCTCTCGATTTACGTTTCTCGCGAGAGGCTCTCCTCCAGTGGATCCGCGATGAGGCGCCAGACCTTGTCATCAACAACGCAGGCTTTGCCCTCTACGGCCCCGTCATCAGGCATACGACTCAATCCCAGATGGACATCTTAGAGGTAAATGGCACCGCTGCCATTGAAATATCGATCGAAGCCGCCCGTTCGCTCTATCGCCAAAAAAAGGAGGGGGTAATTATGAACATTTCGTCTGCAGCAGGAGTGAATCCATTTCCTACTATGGCCTTATATGCGGCGGCAAAAAGCCTCCTCACCTCTTTTTCCAAAAGTTTCGATACGGAAATGAGGCCCTACGGCATCCGGATCCTCGCGGCGCTCCCCGGTCAAATCGCGACTCCTTTTGCAAAGCGAGCCTCAAATGGGCTTTTTCAGCAGCGCCCCTCTTGGACGACGATGAGCCCGCGCCGAGCGGCTGAAAAAATTTGGAAGCAGATACAGGCCAAGAAAGGGGAACAAGTCATCGATTTTCGCACCAGACTTGCGCTTGGCATAGCTAAGCTTCTGCCCCGCGCATCTTTGGAAACGCTGCTTCAAAAAAGCATCTCGAATCGATTCTAAAGCCGTTAAATCTTTACTGTGCTTTCTGCTAATTCTTTATTTGTGGCTCGTAACTGACTTCCAGCTGTATATCGATTGATGACAGCCATCCCTAAACCAGCCCAACTCGCTAAACCGAATGCGCTGCCTACCATCTCACTGAACTGGTTGTTTGTGAGCATTCCGTGCACCGTCATAACGGTTCCGATCAGCCCGCAGATCCCTGTTCCAAGCTTGATATTTTGAGCATTATCAGTATAATTCTTAATATTTGTGTAGATTTGTTTTTGAACGCCCAATTCAAATGTTTCGGTAGGATTGCTTGCAACGGTGCTTTCTAAGCGGAAAAGGCGAGATTGGAGGGCTGCGCATTTCATATAATCCACATAGGCATCCGCAAAAAATGGCCCTACACTGAAAATTCCTAGCACCCTAAATGCGAGACGAGGCAACTCCTTTTCGACTGGATCGGTGCCATCGCGCATATCCCGAACTAAATCTTGGGTTTCTCTTGCAATTGAATAATTTGCTTGAACAGCCATATTTGCACCTTGTTTTTTTTATGAAGTTTGTAAACATTATGAATTAATTTGGCTTTTTTCGCAACACAAATGACAAGATTGCTATCTCTCCGATCTAGAATCACTTATGATGTTGGTCTTAATCTTTTTTTGGGTACTTGACTCTTACGTGATGGGTAATGAGGATCGTTTTGGTAAGGACTTTTTTCACCCGGCTGAACTCCTCAAAGGTCAGTTGGCATTCATCGAACTGCCCGTCTTCGGCCTTCTCCTCGATAAGGCGATCGACGGCTTCGGTGACCGTCTTTTCGCTAAACTCTTCCATCGAGCGCGAGGCCGCCTCGATGCTGTCGCAAATCATGATGATCGCCGATTCTTTTGATCGGGGCTTGGGGCCAGGATAGCGGAATAGCGACTCGTCGACCTCTTCTTTTTTCCCTCCCTTCAACTCCAGCTGCTTGTGGTAGAAATAGTATACGAGGGTCGTACCATGATGTTCGCGGATGATGTCGATGAAAGGCTCCGGCACATGGTATTTCCGGGCAATCGCGACGCCGTCCGCCACATGGGAAATGATCACTTGGGCCGATTCGAGCGGAGTGAGAAGCTGATGGATATTGACCGGCCCTTGCTGGTTTTCCGTATAGAACTGCGGATTGTTCATCTTGCCGATATCGTGATAAAGAGTCGCCGCGCGGCAAAAGAGGCCGTTGGCCCCGATCGCGGAAGCGCAGGTCTCGGCAAGGTTCCCCAGGACGAGCGAATGCTGGTAGGTGCCCGGCACCTCCATCGCAAAACGGCTCAAAAGTTCGCTGCTCGGATCCATATATTCTAACAGGGTCATGTCAGTCAAAACCCCAAAGAGCGACTCGAGGATCGGCAAGAGTCCGACAACGAGGACGGCGGTCGCGAAGAGAAACGAGAAAGAGCCGATGACGTCGATCGCAAACGAATAGCTGAACCAATGGTTTTCGCTTAAGACATAGGCATAGAGGACGAGAACGGAGCTCAGCCACGATTTGGCGCATACGGAAAACACTTCTTTTCTTCTTCTGATGCTCCGGGAGGTGATGATCACGACGATCGATGTGACGAGGTTCAGCACGAGGAAGCGGCTGTGGTCGATGGCGAGGCTTACCGACAAGATGATGGAAAGAAAGGTTGCCGCAAAAAGGGCCGTTCTAGGTGATAAAAGGATGCAGATCAAAATAGTTGCAAAAGGGGCGACTACCGGATAGCGAACCGCGTGGATGATGCTAGACGAGCTCATGATCAAAAGATATTCGGTCAATTTCGCAAAAATCAGCGTCAAAATCACTATGCAGACGAAAAGTGCCAGTTGCTGCAGCGATCGGATAAAAGTGGGCTGGCTGATCCGAAAATAGAGGGCGCTTATACCTACGAAAATCAAAGCAAGGAAGAGGCTGGAGATCATCGTCAGGGGGTCCCAGAGGCGGCGGCTTTCGGAGATCGCCTGCTTCATCGCCTGCATCATGGTAATGTGGCGGGAGGTGATCCGATCGCCGGGATCAAGAATGCGCGCTCCCGAGTAGACTTTTGTCATCTTATCGGGGATCATCCGGCTGGCTAGGTTGCGGATCGAGTGCTCGAGCGCCGAATCTTCGATCAGCTCCCAATGCTTGGAGCGGAAATAATTCACCACATAGCGGATCGCTTCCGAATGAAAAGCATTTTCCCTTTCCATCTGCGAAGAAAAGCGATCCCAAAATTCGGGAGGGATGCCCAACTTTCCTTTTTCAAGAGCCAGTTCGTAATAGCTCGAATCGGTCGCCTTGAGGTCCTTGATCTTCTGGATCGTCCTAAGATCTGTAAACCTGCTCTCGAGGAGCACCGTTTCCATCTCATCCGCGGTTTTGTACATCTCTTCGAAAGTGCTCGCTGGCGCAGCCGTGCGCCAATCCTTGTTATGAATCAGTGAATCTTCAAGTTGATAGCGCACCTCCCTGATCTCTTTGTCGTCGATTTGATAGATTTTCCCGATATCCTGCATCGCCTGTTGCTTCAGGATGATCGTCGTCTCATAATCAGGAAATTCGAAATCGACTTGCGCGATGACATAGCGGCCAGCCAAGGCATTGAGCTCCAAGACCTCTAGCCTCACCTCGCGGAAATGGAGGAAACAAGCAAGGAAGAGCGCGCAAATGGTGCCGACGATGATCCGCCAGCAGCGATCGTTCTTCGCCAGCCAGTCACGCCATCCCTCGCGAATGCGATCTTCTCTCATAACCTTAAGTTTATCAGAAGAGGATATTAGCAACCTTAAATTGCTGATCGCGAATCCCCCCGATTGCACTCTTTCTCCGAATTGTTGTATAATGAGGACGTTTGAACTTAAGTGATTGAATGACAAGCACTAAATACCAAGTTCTCGCCAGGCGCTACCGCCCCAAACTCTTTTCCGAAGTGGTCGGCCAGGAGCCGGCCGTTACGACTTTGAAAAACGCCCTTCGTTTCGAAAGGACCGCCCATGCCTACCTCTTCTGCGGATCGCGCGGCGTCGGGAAAACGACTCTAGCCCGCCTATTTGCCAAAGCCCTCAATTGCCAAGAGAGAGGGACTGACATGGAGCCTTGCAACCGGTGCGCCTCATGCCTAGAGATCGGGACCGGCCAGTCGCTGGACGTCATCGAAATCGACGGAGCGTCGAACCGAGGGATCGACGATATCCGGGAGATCAATGAGACGGCTCTCTATTCGCCAAGCGCGGGCCGCTACAAAATCTACATTATCGACGAAGTTCACATGCTCACCAAGGAGGCCTTCAACGCCCTCCTGAAAACGCTGGAAGAGCCGCCGGAAAAGGCCAAATTTTTCTTCGCGACGACCGAACCCCATAA
>CAYTXY010000129.1:0-5235 GCA_964441355.1 uncultured bacterium | reverse complement strand
AGAGGGCGGGCGTATCGAACCGGATCTGCAGCCTTGTCGTCCCGCTCGGCACCTCGATCAATATGTCGGGATCCGCTCTCTATGAATGCGTCGCAGCCATGTTCCTCGCTCAAGCTTACGGCATCGACCTGTCTTTCTCATCCCAGTTCCTCATCGTTCTCATGTCTTTGATCACTTCGATCGGAGTCGCAGGCATCCCTTCGGCAAGCCTTGTAGCGATGCTCATCATCCTCAAAGTCATTGGATTGCCTGCGGAAGGGATTGGCTTGTTTATCGCTGTCGACCGGCTATTGGATATGTGCAGGACGACGGTGAACGTATTTAGCGATAGCTGCTGCGCGATCCTTGTCGCAAGAACGGAGGGCGAGCGCCAAGTGCTTGCGAACGATCGCTTTGAATTTGCGGAAGAGTAAGACGGGGTTGTTATGTTCGGGACAGTGAAATGGTTCGATAAAGATAAGGGTTTTGGGTTCATCACCCCTGACGATGGGGGGCGCGATATCTATGTCCATGTTTCGAATGTCGAGACGCCGGACAGTTCGCTCGCCGATGGTCAAAGGGTGGAATTCGAAAGCCAGATCGGCCGCAAAGGCCCCGAAGCGGTCAAGGTAAGGCTTTTGGAGTAGGCGTTGTTCTCTTACTGCGCTTCAATAAAGGAACTTCATGAGTACTAGCAGCACCCAACTGATCGTCGCAAATACCCATCTTTTCTTGTCTGCTGAGATCTGGAGAGGGCGCATTATACCCCTTCTGGCTTTCAGCGAAATCGTTTCACTCTTTTTTCAGACTTGCCATTTTTTAAGAGCATCTCGATTCGAGATTCTTAGCCCTATTGCAGCTGCAGAGCAAGAGCTAATGCAGATCACTCCATACCGGGGACTCGCTTTGCCTTTGGAGCGGATTGTCAGTTTATGGCTCCGACTTCCTTCTGCATCCTTCAGGGCTATTCGTTGGCCTATAGCAGCGCAGCCGCCTATTATCTACGCAGCACGATTCGAAAATGCTAGAGTCTTCTTAAAGGTTGCAGAAGCATCAGTAGCGTTTTTCACAAATGCATCGGAGAAACAAAAAAAGGCTCTTCGCTCTCTAATTCTAGAGCTCTTCGAGGTCTTCCCAAAAAAGTATCACAAAACTTGCATTTTTGTAAGTGCGTACATTTATTTAGAAAGAATGGCAAACTCTAAATTATTGCAAAAATACGACCCAGCAAATTTAATGGCAGCACTCATATGCCTGTCGATGAAATGGCATGAAGATGACACCGTCTGGAACGAGGATTTTGCTAAGTATCTTAAAATCGACGTGTCTGATTTTAATAAAATTGAGCTCGACTGTTTAATTGCCTTAAACAACAGCATATCGATCAATGCTGATAAGTACGAGCAGGTCCGATCCCAGCTTCTTGAAAGGGATTAGGAACAAAGGCCCCGAAGCGGTCAAGGTAAGGCTTTTGGACTAAATCAAATGGAAAAGATCCCTCAGCACCGCTAGGACGACTTCGATGACGATCAAGATGATGATCGTCATTTCCAGACGGAAAGAGTGTTGGTGGTTGAGTTCATTGCCGAGGATCTCGAAGAGTTCGTGCAGAAGATTGAGCCGCCGGTTGAGGAGTTCCACCCGTTTGGTCACATCGAGATAGTGGGTAGTCCTTCGATAAATCGGCTCCAATTCCGAGTGTTCCCAGAAAAATTCCGGCGTATCGAGGATCTCCGCGTGGAGATTGATATAGTTGCGTTCAAGAAATAGTTCTCCCATCTTTTGGGAGGTTTCTTTTCTAGATAGAGGGATTTTCCCCTTCTCCGCGAGATTTTTGGGCAAAAATTTCGTCTGTTCGATGGTCCTTGCAATCGCCTCCTCGAACACGGTCAGCTTGACCGACTGCCCGATCGCATAGGAGATGGCCAGTTTGGTGATCGGGTCTTTTTTCTGCAGGGTGATCTCATCTTCGACGATTTTCATCTTGTCGCCATAAGAGAAGCTGAATTCGTCGAGCTCGATTCTGCCGAGGGGCTCGCGCTCGAATTTCTTCAAGAGGCTCAAAATCCCCCTTTCCTCCTCCTCGGAAAACCCCCAGAATACAGTGACTCCGTAAGGAAAGTAAAAAATATCCCTTTTGATCCCTTTCTCATCTTTAGGCTGGGCATGAATGACGTCGCGGTGGAACTGCGAGGTCCCCGTCACTTGCAGGAATTGAAAAAGGCGAGCGGTATCATAACCCGCCGCCGTACAATAGCCAGTGCATCGCATGCGGTTATAAATAATTCATTTCGAAATCTTTTGCAAAAGGAAGATTGACCCTCTAGAGGACATCCCCTAGAATCGATGATCGAAAATGGCGCCTCGCAGAACCTCTTTCCTTTTTCTTTTCTTATCTCTTCTGGCTTTTGCCGATGAGGGCGAGGAAGTTGACATCGCAAGCTATAGCCTTTCAGCCCCCGCCTACGCTACCGCCCCGATCCAAGGTTCGGAATTTCCCCGTTTTGAGTGCCGAGAGGAAAAGAAGCACAGACGCTTTACTCTGATGGCCCCTGTAGTCAACAAAGCCGTTTGGGACCTCCACATGTCTCCCTTGGCTGGAGGCGAAGACTTATTATTCGCCATGAAGGTCTTTGAAAAACTTGAAACTTACATGCTGAGCAAAAGTCCGCTTGCCTATGAAAAATCCGCCTACGCTCGGTTTTGGCGCTTAAGCGAACTTACCTCCATATGGCTGCCTCTCAACTATTTAGCAATGGTTGTCCAACACGAAGTTTTTGGGCACGGCTACCGGATCCGCGATCTCGACTCTCGGGGCCTCGCTGAGGTAAGCTGCTATTCGTTCCAGGTGCCGCCTCCCTATGGGCCCGGTGGCGCGGCGACCTATTTCTCCATTTCGGAGGATTTCACGACAACCGAAGCATCGGCGGTTTCGAGCGGCGGGGTCGAAGGGACCTCGATTTTAGCGCTTCTCACAAAACTGAAATGGCTAAGCTCTCGAAAAATCGATCCCCGCCAAGCGGTTCTCTATCTTCTCTCTGAGCAGGATCTTACCCTTTACATCGCCACCTTGAAAACAAAAGACGCCAGAACCCTGGCCGGACATGATATCAACAGCTATCTGGAATCGTTAAATTACACCTACACCGAACATTTTTTAAGCCGCGGCCGTCTCCGCTCCCTCTCTTGGATCAATTTCGCAGACCCGTTCACTTATTATGCGATCTATGCTTGGTTTCACTATCTCTCTTCGGGAAAAGAGACAAAAATTCCGATGATCGGATCTTTCTATCTCCCTGGACTGCGGTTAGGTTTGACGCCGTTTGGACCCGAGGTTTTCTTGGAGAATTTTTTCCTTCGCAAAAAAATTCCCCTCTACGCCTACCTGAAAGGGGGCCATCACGCAGGGAACGCCTACTATGGCGCCGGAGTATACGCCCCGCTTCTTTGGACAGTCGAGAGGTGGTCGTTTGGCCTAAGAGGCGATGTCTGGAGGCAGCCGAAACTCTTGCTTGAGCCCGGAAATGTCCCTTTCGAAGAGATCAATTTTCATCATAAGCCAAATCCTAAAGACCCCCTTTATTCGAATCATGAGCAGCATGAGATCCGGTTCGGCGCCTCCGGATCGCTCATCACAACTTTCCAAGGAAGCGACTGGATCGGCTATGAGGCGGAGCTGGGCTATAAATCCCAAGGATTTTTGCCAGGCTATTCGCTCTTCGCCTATCCGACCGTCCGCTTAAGCTTTAATTTGCGATTCTAAGAGACTGTGCACAAACTCAGGTGGCAACAAGTGGCTGAGCGAGACGCGCGGGGTCCCGCCGACGCATCGTCGGAAGGGGTGCGAAAGCCAGATCGACGGAGCGAAGCTCCGGTTCGAGCGAGGCTGCGGAAACACAAAAAAGATCAGGGGTTTGATCTTTTTTGTGAGGAGCGGAAACACGGAGAAGGTCCAGTGGACCTTCGGAGTGCGGAGCAGGTGAACGAAGTGAACCGGCCCGGAGGGACATTCTTGAATACGAAGGATTCCGAGCGAGAATCGATATGGCTGCGGAATCGAGAAAAAGGTTCGAGGAACCTTTTTCTCGCGGAGCAGATGAGCGAAGCGAATCGGCCCGAAGGGAGTCGCAGACAGCCAATTGTCACTTGGGTTTGTGGACAGTCTCTAACTGTTTGGTAAATTCTTTCAGGACGAAGGCGAGATTTTTACGGATCTTATTCTTGAGCAGCAGCCGGACGGGCCATGCAAAAAGCCCTTTCAGTTCCGCCGCATAGCGGATCTCAGATCCTCGCTTTACCGCTTTGACGGAATGGGTGAAGACCATCCTGACGAAGAGGCTTTTCCAAGAAATGGAAAAACGCTCTCCAGCCACGACGTCGATGATTTTGTATTTGAACCTCCCACTCTTTGCCCGCTGGCCAGGAACGATAGGCCCATTGGCATGGAGCGCGTGAGCTTTTTCCCAAGCTCTCCAAACAGCCTCCGGCGGGGCAAGAGATTCGATTGACGCTTCCATTCATCCTCGAAGGTAGAGTATACACAAAAAACATGCTGCTCTTCATCTTTTTTCTTCCTTTTTTATTAATCGGCGCAGAGTTTGGTAGAACCGATGCCGAGTGGAGGGAGCTGCTTGGCCGAGAGAGGTATAACGTCATGCGGAGGAAACAGACAGAAGCCGCATACTCCGGGGCCTATCTCAATGAGGAAAAAGAGGGGACTTACGTATGCGCAGGCTGCGGAAACCCTCTCTTTTTTTCCCAAGACAAATATCGCAAACCCGGGTGCGGGTGGCCTTTATTCAAACAGGCCTTGGGGCCCAAAAATGTCGTCTACAAAGAAGATCGGAGCCTCGGCTTCAAAAGATACGAGGTTCTATGCCGCAGATGCGAGTCTCATTTAGGGCATGTTTTCAATGACGGCCCCCCTCCAAAACACCTCCGTTATACCATCAACTCGATCGCCATACTTTTGATAGTAAAAAACCGTTAAAAAGGGTATCTTACACGTAAACATGAGGTTTGCCATGGAACAAGCTGCCAGTCCTAAAAAAATATGTTGGCCGGTTTTTCTTTTCATCGCCGGATACCATCTCTTTTTAGCCATCACCCTCCCGATCTATTTCCTGTTCCAAACCCCATCCGGAGGGATCATCGGCTGGACGGCCGCTCTCGTTTTCCTGTCGGGGCTTGCCATTACTATGGGTTACCACCGCCTCTATTCCCACACTTGTTACAAAATTCATCCTGTCATTGAGA
>CAYTXY010000128.1:0-5239 GCA_964441355.1 uncultured bacterium | reverse complement strand
TCGATCTTCCCGTCCATGAACCCTCCGGCAACATGATCATCGACATCGGCGGCGGTACGACCGAGATCGCGATCATCTCTCTTGGCGGGATTGTCGAGTCCCGCTCTCTCAGGATCGCCGGGGATGAGTTCGACGACTGCATCATGAATTATATGCGCCGCACCTACAATTTGATGATCGGCCCGAGGACGGCGGAAGAGATCAAGATCACTATCGGGTCGGCCTATCCTCTCGGGAATAATGAGCTCGAGATGGAAGTGCGCGGCCGCGACCAGGTCGCGGGCCTCCCCATAACGAAGCGGATCAATTCGGTGGAAATCCGCGAATGTCTCGCCGAGCCTATCCAGCAGATCATCGAAACTGTCAAGCTTACTCTGGAAAAATGTCCTCCCGAGCTCGCTGCCGACCTCGTAGAGAGAGGGATGGTGCTTGCCGGCGGAGGAGCTCTCATGAAAGGGCTCGACAAGGCGCTGATCAAAGAAACCGGCCTGCCGGTTTTCGTGGCGCCGAACCCGCTTCTCGCCGTATGCCTCGGCACCGGCAAAGCCCTCGAGTATATCGACAAATTCAAGAAGAAAAAGCCGCTCTGAACGTATCTCAATAAATTTATTTCGCGATCTTCGAGAGTGCTTTTTGGCCGATTTTTCGAGTCGCTCGCCGCCTACATTCTCAAATTGTCGACTCACTCGAAACTGCAGAAAAACCTTCTCAAACCCGAGCTTTTTTAAGTGTCCGCAGCCTTGGCATTTTTCACATTTTTTAGCAACAGTCCCTAAGTGCCATCGTTATTAAAAATGTTAGAATAAGGGTCTTTATTTTTAAAAAAGCCCTTTGCATTGAGTTTAGCTACTAACTTTTTAAATTGCGGATCATTGTCAACGATCTTGGTTAGGATAAGAATAACTTTTTTGGGTGTAATTTCATTTTTAAGTGCAATGTGATAGAGTGTTTCTCCCCGATTTACTGGATTCTCGATGAGGCCTGCGATTGAAATAGCTTTATCGATCTCTGTACCTTCTTTGAGGGCAAGAGCACACAGTGCTTCATCTCTTTTCTTCATTGGGATCCCTTCCAAAATCTTTTCTATTTTTGCCCACGGCATAGCGGTTAAAAGGAGTTTGTGAAGAACATTAACTGTTGTGGTTTTGCTTGCAAGGTTAAGAAATCTTGCAATGAGCTCTAGAATCGTGTTTTCATTTGCCGAATGATACTCGCCGATTGCATTTTCAACGATGTTGTGTATTGTGGTTTTTTGGAGTTTCTTGTTAGGGATCTGACTGGCAAGAATGGCTGCTTGCCTAAGATTTAAGTGACCCAGAGCCAAGTTAGAAAGAGCGAGTGGATCGTTTCTTACAGCAAAAAATGATTCCCTTAGTACTACCATTGCAGGGTCGATGACTCCAGCGTAGAACACAAAAGGGCGCCTTGTAAGTTCCATTCTGAGCGCTCTAGCTTCCATAGAAGTAAGTTGTCCCCATTGTTCTGCAGTTTGCCATGCGTTCAAAGGAACGATCTCAGATCGTATCCTAATATGGTTTCGCTCGTTACTAGCAATCTGTTCATGAACTTTTGATATTAGAGCATAGACTTGCCTGGAAACTTGAAATAATCTAGCGAATTCTCTGGCTGATAACTGCATCGCAAAGAACCACAGCGCTTCGTGTGGAAGCTGATGCAATGGAAATTGTTGGAAACGTGAAACGGTCATAGCCTCTCTCCTGACGCGTGAAAAATTGTTTTAGAATTTAGTAAAGAATATATTTAATTTTGATAAATATTGCAACCGTTGGAAGGCATCCCTGTTCGTTTCATTTCAAATGTCTTGAGCTTAAGACGGATAACAACACGGCGGCAAAAGATCTGTGGGAATGATCAGGCTCCTAGTTAGAAGATATCGGGTTTTCGTTCATTTGTGTAAAAATCACCGCTGGAGAGTATAATGATCTTATGCCTTTGAAACGATGGATCGAGCCGCGCTCTGCCGCCCTCAGAGCATCCACATCTGCGATGGTTCTGAGGCAGAATACGACAAGATCGCATCGGAGAGGTCAAAGCGGGCACCCTGGTGCCTCTGGATCCAAAAAAACGGCCTCGCAGCTTCTGGTGCCATTCCTCTCCCGACGATGTCGCACGGGTGGAAGAGAATACGTTCATCTGTTCAAAAAAGGAAGGGGACGCGGGCCCCACGAATGGTGCTGGCCGGCAGGGGCACCCTCATGAAAGGGCTCGACAAGGCGCTGATCAAAGAAACCGGCCTGCCGGTTTTCGTGGCGCCGAACCCGCTCCTCGCCGTATGCCTCGGCACTGGCAAAGCCCTCGAATATATCGACAAATTCAAGAAGAAAAACAGGATGGACAGGGTTGTTCGGAGGCCGAACAACACAGGATAAAAAAATGGGATTCGGGGCTTCCCCGACCTGCCCATCCTGCCTATCCTGTTTTACCTCTTTTGAACTTTGCAGTGTCCTGCTGGATCTCCTGGGATGACCTCGGAGGGATGCTTGCCAGGAGCGTAGTCTGGAAATCTTCGAATAGGATATCATGGAGGGAGGCAAGGATAAGTTGTCCGAAAGAGTTAATGTGAGAGTTACGAAAGTTGAATACCTACATGACTACAAGCTCAAACTCACATTTAGCGACAGGAGAGTTAAGGTCGTAGATTTAGAAATTAAGATTAAAAATGCAAAAGGCCTGTTTCTTCCTCTGCAAGACGTAGAGTACTTCAAGCAAGTCACGTTGGATGATGGACCTTTGAGCATTCATTGGCCAAACGGCGCAGATATCTGCCCCGAACCCGCTCCTCGCCGTATGCCTCGGCACCGGCAAAGCCCTCGAGTATATCGACAAGTTCAAGAAGAAAAAGCCGCTTTAAAACAACCTTCAAGCCTGGACGTACATCTTGTCTCTGAACTGCTCATAAACTTCATAACTATAAATTTTTCCCAATTTCTTGAGTTCCAGAAAGGCTTTTTCTTGGTCCTGAGTGATCCTCCACATCGCTCCCAAATCAGATGCTGACACAAATGCATCTCTCCGAGAAAAGACCGGAGGAGTGGTTTTCAGCCATCGATTGATAAGGTCAACTACTTTCAAGCAGAGATCCCGTGTGTCGGGATCGAGCCTTTTTATGTCTTGAGCTGAGAGAGATATGGGCGCCGATGGATCGTTTCCATATTCTAAAAGGTGGAAACGGCGGACCTCCTGTTCCAGTTTGTGGGAGGTTTTTCTAACTCTTTCAAAATCCTTCCGATCGATTGCCTTAGAACAGCTCGGATCGGTATCTAAAGTTTGCCCAAGAGCCTCGAAGTTCTGGGGAGATACCCAATCGATCAGAGAATGGTGTCTTTGGGGGATTTTATAAAGACTGTTCTCAGGTCCTATATTTTGTATGTTTTGCATATCTGAATCTATAATTGCGATCCCGGAGCCGTCTTTAAGCAGCGGCACATTGGTGGGCTTCAAGTCGGTCAGCCCTGTATCGCAAACAAGAGATGTCAATTCGCTAAAAAAACCATTCACCATCTTTTGCGTGACTGGATCTTGGTTCAATGCTTCGAGCAGCTCTTTCACCTCATAATATCGATGCCCTGCAATCGGTAGCAATTCTTTAATAACGAGGTGAATGGGAACGGGATTGCCGTCTTTATTAACTAATGCATCGACTTGGAATGCGTTCGGCACGCGGATGTGGTTCAAGTCCTTCCTTTCACATGCATCTTGAATTTTGCGGATCGACTTAAGGTGCTCTTCCGCCTCTGCCTGAGTCTGAAAATACCTGAGCACGATATTTGGCAAGGCATTGATCTGTCCCACAGCGTCGTTATGAAAATATCTGAATCGAGGATCGGAGGCGTTCCTCTCCGTCCAATCCAAAATATCAAGACTATTTTGGATGATGGCCGCCCTCACCGATTTTTCGTCCCAGACCTCGAGAGGAGAAGCGGGATAATTTTGACGCATTTCTTGTCGGATATGCGCAAGCGATTTTAGATATTGGGCATTTTCCGCTTTAAGCTCTTTCAGTGAGGACTTCGTTTCTTCGGACAAAGCCGATTTGTGGAAAAGCCCATTGATCAAAGCATCCGGATGGTCTTTTAAAATTGCGATCCGGATCGCTAACTCTTGGTTTTTTGGGGAAAAGGAAGGCAATTGATCGATAAGAAAGGTTTGGATTTCATCAGATAGAGGAGATCTGTCGACAAGCACAGCGCGAAACAGCGAGAAGCGATCTCCTTTGCTTGTTGGCCAAGAGTCGATGAGATCCCGGTCGGACAATTTTCCAAACCTCAGATAGGCTTCTAGTAATGGAACCGTTGCTTTCGAAGGGAGCCATCTAGCTGAAAATTCGGAGGGGAAAAAGCCTGTTTCTACCAGTTTCGATACGATGAAACGATCGTTCAAATCGAGGGATCCGAGAGAGGCCAACAGATGGATCGCTGCCTCGCTTCCGCTGTCGCAGGCAAAATAAAGGGCTTGCGCTGCCGATTTCTCTGAAAGGCCAAGCTGGATTAAGCGTTTCAAGTCTTCAATATGGTTCTTTTTCGCGGCGTAGATAGCGGCTTCGTGGATTGCGTCTCGGCTTGCCCCGACATTCAAGATTTGATGGATCAGATCGACCTGGTCTTTTTCAATAGCGGCTTTCATGCCCTCTAGAAGAGCCTCTTCTCCCAGGTTTTCGCCTGCAAGAACAAGGGCGATCTTTGGTTGATAATAGGCTGCTTTCTTAAGAAGAAAAGCTTCCGCAAGCGCCCCAATCGGATAGCCTTTTCGCAAGACGGCGAGGATCAAATCCTGCTGGCCGGCTTTCAAGGCGTTTTCGAAAACTGACATGAAAACACTTTCGTGAGCAAAGCCAAATCTAAGCTTAAGGACTCTATCCAACAGCATGAGGACAGGAAGAACGAGGCCGTTTTCGGCAGGTTTTGCGACGAGCTTATTCACTTCGGATAGGATGCGGAATCGGCAGGTGAAACGATCCGTCGAACCTATAGGCTCTGCTAGACCTAAATGCTCCGCTAATTCTTTATCATTTTTTTGGAGCCAATGGGCCAGGACCGGTAGCTGATTCTGCTCGATCGCCTCTTCCATAGACATGGCTCGCGCCGGGGGCACGACGATGCCATTCATGATAGCGATCGCCTGAATGATCTCAGTAGATTCAGAGGGCTCCTGAACGACCAAAGGAGGGTATTCTGGAGAAGGAAATGGGGGAGTTGGGGGAAGAACGGGGCAACTAGAG
>CAYTXY010000127.1:0-5293 GCA_964441355.1 uncultured bacterium | reverse complement strand
CGGCGATCGTTGGATTCGTGGTCACTCCGTAGAGGATCCCCATTTTTGCCGCTTTCTCAATGAGCGGAAGTTCAGCGGTATCGAGCCAGATTTGCATATTTTCCCCGAATTATTTTAGAATAGGTAAATACTTTCAGTTTGGCCTAAGCTTGAATTTTGGACAATTCGTCAATATCTTCACTGCGCTTCTCGTGATCTCAAATCCCCTTTCGGCGCTTCCCGCCGTGTTGAAAATCACTCGCAATCAATCCCTTGGAGACAAAAAGAAAACGGGACTCGTTGCCGCTTTTGCCGTTCTCGTCATTCTTCTCATTTCGACATGGATAGGAACCCCGCTCCTCATGATCTTAGGAATCCAGCTTCCCTCTTTCCAAGTGGCGGGAGGCGCCATTATTTTCATGATGGCGATGTCGATGCTGAACGCGGAGGAAAGCCCGATCAAACAAACCGCCGAAGAGCAGAAAGAAAAAGTCAGAGAGGAAGGGGCGATCGTGCCGCTTGCGATTCCCATCATCGCTGGGCCCGGCTCCATCAGCACGATCATCGTCACCGTCAATGAATTCCCAGGCATTTACAACCTCCTTATTTTAAGCGGCGCAGTGATCCTCGTCTCTCTTTTGATGGGAATGCTGCTCTATTTCGCGAGCAACTTGGAAAGGCTGCTTGGGCAATCCAGGATCAATATCATCAATCGACTGGGCGGTTTGATCCTCGCCGCGATCGCGATCCAAACCCTTGCGAACGGACTGCTCGGCCTTTTTCCAAGACTTGCGCTGCCTTAATCTTCGACGAGATCCACCGGCTGGAAAAAGTGGAGTTCAAAGGGAACAGGTCCAGGATGGCCGAGAGATTTAACCTCGACGTCTACCTTGAGAAATCGGGTTCGAGTCATCACCGCATAACCCGATTCGGTTTTCACAATTTCGCGGATCTCCTCCCCGCTTCCCAGAAGCTCTTGCAAACGAGGATCTGAAACGAGAGCCTTCAGCTCCTTCACGCTTTGCGCGAAGGGAGGCAAGGCTCCGAACATTCCAAATGTTAAACTCATGGCGGCAAGAAAAATGGACCGATGCATGTTGGACTCCTTTGACCCAATATTATTCATTCTTGTAAAAAAAATCTTGAAATGCCCATCGAATTCTCCTACTCTGAGCTAAACTTCGTTTAGGAAATCCACGATGAGATGGTTTACATATTTTGGCTTTGCGGCAGCAGCTCTTGCTTTAACGCTCTTTGGGGCTGAACAAAAATTGCCCCCAGAAAAAGTTTCCAAAGTAGAGCCGCCGCCCTTCGATGCAGACCTATATCGCCGCGATACCCAAGTATTCTCATTCGATGCCTCTTTTCTCTATTGGAGAGTGCAAGAAGGGGCTCTCGATTACGCGCTTAAGATGAAAGAAAGCGGATGGGGCCCGTCGGAATGTTTTGCTCAAGGGGAATTCAAAAATGCGACCTTTGATGGGGATCCAGGATTTCGGGTGGCTCTCCGATTTTTCCGGGCTCCTAGATATTGGGAATTTTGGACCGAGTACACCCGTCTGACCGCACGCGGAGAGCAAAAAGCGGATAAACCATCTCCTCCCGGAAACTTCTTAACGGGAACGTGGCCTCAGATTTTTTCTAACCCGATAGCAACGGCCAGGAGCGCCATCCACATGAATTACAATGCGGCGGATCTTTTGATCACGCGGGTATTTTTTCCAAATCCCCATCTACGGCTCCGGATCATCGGAGGCGCCACAGCCGCATGGATCAGTCAATTCTGGAAGGTCCTCTATCAGGATTGGATGGGCTTCCAAACAAAGATTGGCAACCGCTGGCGTTTCATAGGCGGCGGACTCAAGACGGGCACACTGTTCGACTGGTATTGGTTTACCGATGTCTACATGACGGGTGGAGCCTACGTAGGCGCGCTTCTCGGCACTTACAAAAATTCCGCAAAGCAGACGACGAACTTCCAGCCTACCTCCTCCTTCAACCCTGCGCTGCCGGTCCGCGATGCCCATTTTAGCGATGTGCGGCCCGCATTTTTTGCCCAATTGTATCTAGGTCCCGCTTACGAAAAGAACTTCAAGAACCAGCGGTTGGAAATCTTTGCTGGATACGAGCTAGTGACCTGGCTGAACCTCCAAGAGATCTTCCGTTCTACCAACGGGGCGCCGTCCGAGGCGAAAGAAACGCGGATCAACACAGCCGCGATCGCCTTGCAAGGGTTGACCGCGCGCGCGACTGTGGATTTCTAATTACTTCTTCGGTTTTGCGGAAAAAGCGCCATAGGGCTGGACCAGCAAGACCTCCTCTACTTTTTGAGCCTGATCCATCAAAAACCGGACCGTATATCCCGCAAGCGATTTGACCGAGAATTCGTTTTTCGATTCGGGCACGAGTTGATAGCAGGGCTGCCCTGGAACAAGCGCGCAAAGGACCCCTTTGTTCAGAATGATCTCAACGACATAGCCGTAAATTTCATAGACTCCCGTAAATTGCTTAAGATAGGCTAGCCCCGATAGAGATTCGGATGGGTGCTTCGTGAAGACCACATCTCCCGACTTCGGCTCGAAAGGGATGATGAGCTTCTCAATTTCGCCGTTCACTCCGTTTTGAAAAGAGATCTTCGCGCCTTCGCGCGTGCGGAACATGTCTTGAGCTTCCTCGGAAATGACAAACACGTCGTAATGCCAATGGTCGAGCGCGGCTTCTAGGTCGTTCATAGAAATGGAGAGTCTTCCGTCCTTCTCACTGATCCTGAGAGTCCCGTATCCCTCATGGGAATATTCGCCGGCAAAGTCTTGGATCGGATGGGAGGGCTGCGTCCCGATTTTGCGGGCAAGGCCCTCCTTTTTCATCGACTCGGCTTTGGCGATCTTTGTTTTCTCAAGGGCGTCGACCCCTTCTTGCAGCCAATCGTTGTATGGCAAATCGAGGAGCCTGTCGATGATTTGGAGGGATAAATAGCGAGGCAGAGTCGAAAGATTCTTGTTCGAAAGGACAATCATCCCAAGATCGGATCTTGGCAAAAACCCGACGACCGAAGTGAAGCCGTCGACCCCTCCGTCATGGCTCACATAGTAGTGTCCCCGATAAGTGACGATGTTCCATCCCAAGCCGGTCGTAAAGATAGGCGATTCGTTCGTTTCGGGAGTTCCGGGAACGATCATTTGAGGGGCGTGCATCTCTTGCAAAGTAGCTGGGCTGATCAAAGATTTCCCCCCAAAAACACCTCCGCCGAGATGGAGCCCTACCCATTTCGCAAGATCGACGACATTCGAATTGACGCCGCCCGCAGGAGCGATCAGGCTGATGTCGCGAAACGCCATCCTTTTCAAAGCGCCATCCTTTTTTTCCAAATAAGGCACTGCGAAATCGGACTCCTTTTGCATCCGCTCGACCCTGAAACTGGTATGGATCATTCCGAGAGGCTCCAGAATCCGCTCGGCGACGAGCTCTTCCCAGGACCTTGCCATCAAATGCTCCATCGCAAATCCGGCGGCGAGATACATGAGGTTGTTATATTGGTACCGTTCCCTAATATCGCAAGAGGGTTGCAAATGCCGGAGGCGGCGCATGACCTCCATCCGGGTCAAGGTGGAGGAATTGTACCACATCAAATCGTGCTGGGGCATGCCTGACCTGTGGCTCATGAGGTCCCTCATCGTCAAATTCAAGGTGGCATGGTCGTCCCAAAGGCGAAATTCCGGATAGATATCGATGATCCGTTGATCCCAGCGGATGAGCCCTTCGTCGACGAGAGTCCCGGCAAGAAACGAGGTAAAGGCCTTCGAACAGGAGCCGATCGAATAGACCGTATCGGCGCTCGCCGGCAGTTGCTTCTCCGCATCCCGCAAGCCGAACCCTTTTGCGTAGACGAGCCGCCCTTCCGAGACGATCCCAAGAGAGACTGCGGGCACTTGGTAATCTTTGAGCGCCTGGACGATCGCCGGCTCGAGTTCCTGCATGAGCTGGTCGATCCTTTTTGCTTTAGGCGAAGATGCATCGAGCCAGTCGAACACTCCAGCATAGCCAGCGCCAAGCATCGCAACGAATAAAAAAATGATTTTCATGAAAGCCCCTCGATATTTCATTTTTTTAGGGGGGCTATCTTACTTTAGGGGAAAGATAAGAACAAAGAACTTTTTTACACAGACCCTAGATAGGTGAGGATGCCCGTCACGATCAGCCAGATCGCGATGACATAGTTCAATATCGTGGGCCAAACCAAAATGATGACTCCGGCGACGATCGAGAGCAGTGGATGCAGAACGGGATGCGCAGACCAGTCCATAAAAGAGACTCCTTTCCTCCCAATTAACCAAGTTCCCCATTTCCGTCTTTAAAAAAATTTTCATTGCAAAATTTTTTAAGAAAGTGTAAAAATTTCTCTATTTTCAACCTGGCGACCCTATGAGAAACAAAGCGATTTTCCTTTTTTGCCTATTCTTTCTATCGTCGGTTTATGGAGAGGTGGTTGTAAATGAATTGAGCGAAAGGCCGAGGATCTACTTTCTCCCGAATTTCCTCACCGACGCAGAATGCGACCGATTGATCGGTCTTTCTCGAAAGTCTTTGACTCGGTCGACCGTGGTCGATGAGGAAAACACCGGGCTTGGGAAATTGGACCCGAGGCGAACGAGCCGGGGCTACTTCCTAACGGTGGAAGATCGAGACAAGACGGTGAGAAACATCGAGAAGCGGATCGCGGATGTGACGGGGCTCCCAGTTGAAAATGGAGAGGCTCTCCATATCTTATATTATCCCAAAGGGGCCGAATATCAGCCTCATTACGACTGGTTTAACCCAACGTCCCCTGGCGGCGCCGCTTGCATCGACAATCGGGGAGGGCAGCGGGCAGCGAGCGTGATTATGTATCTCAATACACCGCTTGCAGGGGGAGAGACGGTCTTTCCACGGGCGAAGATCTCGGTCACGCCGAAAAAAGGGGACGCAGTCCTCTTCTATAACATCTTGCCAACCGGGGAGGTCGACCCATTGACCCTGCACGGCGGCGCTCTTGTCCTCGAAGGAGAAAAGTGGATCGCGACCAAGTGGATCCGCGTCGGCGTGTTCCATTAATCGCCTTCCCGGGAATCGGGGAGATCTGGTATACTGCGACCGTTCAAAAAGAGTGAAAAATGCCAAGGCTGCGGACACTTGAAAAAGCTCGGGGGTTCGAGCTTTTTCAAGGGAAGCAGCCCTGAATTTGAGCCAGGCCTTGCCGGCGCCGAAGCAGCTAAACTTAACAAGTTTAGTGCTGCGGACACTTGCAAAAGAGCGGGGGTTCGCTCTTTTGCTAGGG
>CAYTXY010000126.1:0-5326 GCA_964441355.1 uncultured bacterium | reverse complement strand
TTGAAGAGGGAATGGGCGATTTTGAAGAGGATTAGGAAAGAGGGATATGATCTGGTGATCAACTTGACGGAAGGGGACCGGGGGGCGTTTGCGGCGAGGGCGGCGAGGGCGCGGATCCGGGTGGGATTCGAACCGAAAGGGAAATGGCAGAAGAAGCTTTATACGCATGTTGTGAAACATTGTCCGGGTGTAAGACATACGGTGGAGAGGAATCTGGATGCGGTGAGGCGGATCGGGATTTTTCCAGGAGTTGATGAGAGGGATTTGTTCTTGGATGTGCCGGAAGTTGCGCGTTGCGCGATGCGGGAAAAGGTGGGAGATGGGGAGTTTGTATTGGTCCATCCGACTTCACGGTGGCGTTTCAAATGCTGGCCGGTGGATAAGATGAGGCGATTGGTCGAAGAATTGATTGGGAGAGGGAAAAAAGTCGTTTTCACTTCTGGGCCGGATAGGGAAGAAAGGGCGATGGTGGGGGAGATCGCGAAAGGGCTTGATGTGGTGAATCTGGCTGGGTTGATTTCTTTGAAGGAGCTAGGTGCATTGATCCAAATGAGCGAGCTTTTGATATGCGTCGACTCGGTTCCGCTCCATATGGCAAGCGCGCTGAAGAGGCCGGTGGTGGCGATTTTTGGGCCGACCTCGGATGTGACCTGGGGACCTTGGCGCAATCCGAAAGCCCGGATCGTGGCGCAGAATTTCAGTTGCAGGCCTTGTTATCAAGACGGATGCGGCGGGAGCAAAATGAGCGATTGCCTGCAGACTTTGCCCGTCGAAGAAGTGTTGAGAGCTCTGGATGGTTTTTTACTTAATTTGCAAAAGCCTCTTTCAGTTGTTTTGCGATGAATTCGACGGCCTCAATGGTGATATGGAGTTGCGGGAAACGGTAAAAGCCGTGGATCGTGTTAAGGCGGTGCAGCGTGATAGGAACGTTTTCCTGCGATAGACGGGTGGCGTAGGAAAGTCCCTCGTCTCTTAAGGGATCGAAATCGGTCACGACAAGGCAGGCTGGCGGGAGACTCGCAAGGCTTTTGGCTTTGAGAGGAGAAGCGATCGGGTTTTGTCCGTCTTCGGGAGTTGGCAAATAGAGACCCCAGAAAAATTCCATAGAGCTTTTCGTCAAAAAGTAATCTTGGGCGTATTCGTAATAAGAGAGCGTTTCGAAGTTGTAGTTGAGAGCTGGGCAGATCAACATTTGGTACATGAAATGGGGGCTTTGTTTGTCGCGGGCCATTAAGGTAACGGCTGCGGCGAGGTTGGCGCCAGCGCTGTCGCCGCCGATCGCGATTTTGCCTTGCTGACCGCCGAGTTCGACGATGTGATCTGAAATCCATTGAGCAGCGAGATAACAGGCGTCGGCGGGCTCAGGGAAAGGGTGTTCGGGGGCGAGAGGATAATCGACCGCGATGAGAAGGCATTCCGATTGGGCGGAGATTTCTTGGCACAGACTGTCGTAATCGTCCAAACTGCCCAAAGCCCATCCGCCTCCGTGGATGAAAATAAAAGTAGGAAGAGGTCCTGATTCTTTGGGTTTTTTGGGCGTGTAAACGCGGAGACCGACATCCGAATTAGGAATGGTGAGGTTTTTGATTTGGGCGATGCCGGACAATTGCGGGGAAGGGGGAGGAGGGAACATCTTCCTCAATTCAGGAAGGGGGGTCCGGGTCATGTCTACAGGCGATCGGTTCAATTCAGTTAAAAGCTCTTTCGTCTGTTTATCCAAGGTTGTTCGGCACTCTTCATGGGAACATCCGAATCCGGCGAAGAGGATCAAAAGGGCGGCTAATTGGGTTTTCATTTGGCTCCAAAAATAGATAGATACGGTAAAGAAACGGGGCATTTTTTACATCTTGAAATCTTCTCCGAAATAGGTGCGGCGGGCTTCTGGGTCGGCAAGGAGCTGGTCGACGGTTCCTGAGAGGAGGACTGTGCCTTTCTGGACCAGGTAGCTCCGGTCGACGATCGAGAAGATCTCCCGGGCGTTGTGGTCGGTGATGAGGACGCTGATCTGTTTTTGTTTTAAAATGTGTATGAGGTGTTTGACGTCGGCGACGGCGAGAGGGTCGATGTTGGCGAAGGGCTCATCGAGGAGGATGAGCGAGGGCTGGGTGACGAGGGCTCGAGTGATCTCGAGGCGTCGCCGTTCGCCCCCAGATAGCGTGCTGGCTTTTTTCTTGGCCAGATGCTCGAGATGCAGTTCCGATAAAAGTTCCGAGAGGCGGTGGAATTTTTCTTCTTTGGGGAGTTTGAGGGTTTCGAGGATGCAGAGGATGTTCTCTTCGACCGTGAGAGAGCGGAAAATGGAGGGCTCTTGAGCGAGGTAGCCGAGTCCCATTTTCGCCCTTTTATGGATGGGGGTTTCGGTGACGTTGTGCCCCTTGAAATAAACTTGCCCTTCGTCGGGATGGATGAGGCCGACCGTCATGTAAAAGGCGGTGGTTTTCCCTGCCCCGTTGGGACCTAGAAGCCCGACGACCTCTCCGGAGCGCACCTCGAAGGAGAGGCCGTTCACGACCGCTTGGCCTCCGTAATACTTCACTAGATTTTTTGCGACTAGCAAACTCATTTTAACCTCGTGTACTTGGAGATGAAATCATCGATGAATTTTTGCTCTTCGAGATCGAACGAAAAATGGACGTCGCCCTTTCCTTCGACCCTTCCGATTGCGCCATCGGCGATTTTGGCCTTGACTTCATGCGCGCTCAATTGGAGGCCGTCTTGCCGGAAGAGGACCCTTTTAGGAGGAATCGAGGAAAGGATCACCGTCTCGTCGATCAGATTGTAGTCGAGGGCGTCGGCGGTTGCGAAACTCTCTTTGTTGACGTTGCGGTTTGAAACGAACCGGATTTGATCGGCCAGATGGAGCGAGGCAGGTTTCAAGCGGCTGTCGACCTCAACGACGCCCTGATCGGCCTCGACGAAAAAGCATACCGCTCGTGATTGAAAAATCGGTTCTGGCGGCGTCGGACAGCCACAGATTTTGAGATCTGCCTGCATCGCTAAACTTTCTAAGTTTTGCTGCTTCGGCATCGGCTTCGCCTGACTCAAACTCTGGGCGCCTCCTGGCCATATTCCGATTTTTGAATCCCTCTCGGTATCGCCCTCTTGCCAAATCCGCACCTCATTTTCCAAATAGATTTTTCCTTCTTCTCTAGGGAAAACGAGTTTGTTCGCGGAAAAGCGCAAAGACCTCTCTGAGAGGAGTCCTTCTGGCTCTTCGCAGGTGATTGTATCCGTGATGAGATCGAAAACGATTTTCGGGGTATCGATCCGGTCTTCTCCATGGATGATTTGACACGGCTTCGCTGGGTTGGAGGGATAGAGGGTCAGAGTGTCGTTTTTGTAAACGGCCAAGTCACCCTTTATCATGAAATTGGAGGATTGCTCTTTCAGGCTGTGGATTTCGACTTGGTTTTCAAAGCGGAACTCTTCGCACTGGCATTGGGAAAAGGGGGAAAGAAGGTCGCAAAACGCTCTTTGTGCCGTTAGGGAAAAAGGGTTCTTACCCTCTAAGATTTCGATTTTTACTGGTTCCTCTAAAATGAGATGGACTGGTTTTTTTAAAGAGGAGCGAAGATCGAAATTTTCCGCGGACGCTTTTCCTGCAAATAGACGGCCCTTCGGAATATCCAGTTGGACCGATTGGACCGCGATCCGATGGGAAGGGAAAAAATAGATTCCCTCATCGGCTGAAATCCACCTTGCTGGCTGGATTGAGTCGTTTTCACCGACTTCGTCTTGTATCCAAGCATGGATCCCCTTTAATTTTTCTATGGCTTCGACTTTGTCCTTTTTTTGAGTCAGGATCAGTTCGGAGCGGTTGCTCGATAGCAGAAAATGGAGTCTCTCCCCCTCTTTTGAAACCCAAATGTCTTTTAGGACGTTTTCCCGGAATTGGACAGCGGGCTCTCTTTCTAGTGCTTGGCGCGATCGGAGGGTGTGTTTCTTTTTGCACAATTTGCGGTAATGATCCGCGTCTTTCGGCCCGATGCGGACAGAATAGAAATAGACGGCGACTGCCAAAAGGGCGATCAGCGAGAGGAATGCGGCAGTGGCTCTTCGAAACATAATGAAACATCGTAAATCTTCGCGACCGCTTTAAGCAAAGCTTTTAGGGAATCGAAAGGGAATACAGTCGCCGCATCGCTTTTGGCTGAAGCCGGATCGGGATGGGCTTCGATAAATAAGGCATTGCAGCCGGCTGCCACGGCCGCTTTCGCTAAAATGGGGATGAATTCCCTTTGTCCGCCCGTAGCAGTCCCAAGTCCGCCGGGGAGTTGGGCCGAGTGAGTCGCATCGAAACAGACGGGAAAGCCGAAAGACTGCATGATGGGGATCGAGCGCATGTCGCTCACGAGGTTATTGTAGCCGAAGGACGTTCCCCGGTCGGTCAAGAGGATCCGCCGGTTGCCCGCCTCAAGCAGTTTTTCAACGACGTTTTTCATATCCCAAGGGGCCATGAACTGTCCTTTTTTCACATTGACGGCAGCCTGCGTGCTTCCGGCAGCCATTACCAAATCGGTTTGGCGGCAAAGGAAAGCGGGGATTTGGATCATGTCGCAGACACTGCCTGCGGTCTTCGCCTCTTCAGGAGAATGGACGTCGGTGATGACGGGCAATCCGAATTCTTTTTGGACCCGCCCCAAAATCCTCAATCCCTCATCGATTCCGGGTCCCCGGAACGAATGGACCGAAGAGCGGTTCGCCTTGTCATAGCTCGCTTTAAAGATGAATTGAAGGGGAAGGCCGTTAAAGATCTCGAGCAAGCGTTCGGCGGCTCGCAGGGTGAATGACTCTCCCTCGATGATGCAAGGACCGCAAATCACCGTCAGAGGCTGTCCGGGTCCGATCGCGAAGTCTTTCACTCTTACATTTTCCATAGACAATCAGCATGGATGCTCGCGCCTTTTCGTACAAGTTCTCTTCACCACAGAAGAAAAAGTAGGCGGGGACCACCCCAATGACGATGCGTCATCGGGGACCCCGGTATGCCCCGCACCCCAATTATTAACCACAGAGGACACAGAGAACATAGAGGCGGGTGAAGCCCCCGCACCCCCAAAAAATCAGGGAGAGAAGGCAAGATACAATATTGCGATTGTGAAATCTCGACATTCAACATTAACCATGATTACGATCATTTGCGCGAAAAAATCCTAACCTGGACTATTTTTCCTCTCTTTTATTGGGGTGCGGGGCTTACCGGGGTCCCCGATGACGCATCGTCATTGGGGTGGGCCCCGCCTCTGTGTCCTCTGTGCTCTCTGTGGTTTATAAATGGGGGTGCGGGGGCTTCCCCCGCCTTGGTTTGTTTTTTGTGTGGTTGAAG
>CAYTXY010000125.1:0-5373 GCA_964441355.1 uncultured bacterium | reverse complement strand
TCCGATGGACGACCGTTCTTCTGCCAGATGGCCAGGTAGGCTACATTCAAAATGGAGATATTGCGCCCGAAGCGCCGCTGAGGCAAAAAGGCGATCTTGTCTATTTTAGTCAGCGATTTCTAGGACTGCCCTATACGTGGGGAGGGCGATCCAGTTTCGGTTACGACTGTTCTGGTTTTGTTCAGATGTTATACGCCCAAATTGGAGTGGATTTGCAAAGAAACTCGGGACAGCAAATCCTGGACCCCCGCCTTCAAAAGATAGGAATGGAGGATCTCGCGCTTGGCGATCTCATTTTCTTCGGAAAGTCGGAACAAAGGATCATGCACGTTGGTATGTACATTGGAGAAGGAAATTTTATCCATTCCTCCGCAAGGGAGTACCGCCCCTGGCTCAGAATTAGCAACTTAGCAGATCTTGAATGGAGCGGCTCTAGCGGAGTGTACTATCCCTACCGAACTTTTCGCAAACTCATAGAAAAATAAATAAAAGAAAGAGAAATATCATGATTGAAAAACGAAAAATATTGACTCTGCTGACCTTTACCTGTGCGTTCTCAGGTCATCTACACGCTGAGAGCTCAGCGATGACGCCGGAAGTGATTTTGCCGGATGGGG
Organism: uncultured bacterium; assembly: GCA_964441355.1. GTDB lineage: Bacteria > Chlamydiota > Chlamydiia > Chlamydiales > SM23-39 > CAIPFQ01. The sequence goes on along the minus strand of CAYTXY010000125.1, from coordinate 4,756 downwards.
TCGATGCAACCATTTCCATAAATCCATACACCGGGGAATCAGGGCTCGTTCGAAAGGGGACGGCCGCTGCGACGATTCAAAACATCGCGCTTTTAAATCAACACATGGCCAAGCCAAATGATCCTGTGACCGATCAAGAAATAGAAAAAGTCTCATCAGAAATCGGGAGGCTCATTCCATCGCTTACATACATTGGCGTATTCGATTTCTTTGAGCCCATCGAATGGATCGGCTCCAGTGAGCAGCCGGGTAGAGTGCTTGCTGCCGCTTTGTATTTGAAACAGCATCCTGGTGAGATGACAGAAGAGATCGAGAGAAAAATCCAAGATATTTCCACCTCGACCCCATCGGATTATCTCAGGAATTTACTTCAAACGACTCTCGTATTTTGTTCTTCAATATAGGATTCGCTTTCGCTTGCGGCGGTTCTGTTGATGAGGATTCACATATCGTGCGTAAAAGACTGTCCAATTATTAAGCGATTGCTTCTTGTAGACGAGGCGCTTTCAACTGTTTTTGAAATTCCCGGTCCGTAAATACACCATAAGCATGTTTCGGGAATTGGGATGTGAGCGACTCCCATGGGCCGAAATTCCGGATGTGGAGGGTAGTTACATCTCGGAGGAATTCTCCCCCAGAGCCAGGAGGGAAATCAATGCTAGAGATTCTATGAGCGAAATAACAATTCCTAGCAAGAATTGGCATGGCCGCGATTATACCTATGCCGAAATTGATTATAAAAGTGTTTAAAGAGGGTAAAACAACGCTTCTTTGAGAGCAGAGCATTGGCTCCTCTATCAGGGTCATTTCGATTGGAGCAAGTTTGGGCCCAAGCAGCGCAGGATTTGGACAGATGGCGGTTCTTGAAATTTCCATGGGTAAGCTCCGTTTTTCCGGAAGATTATACAAAAACGATCTAATTTACGTCAAAGTCATATTCGATTTATGCAGTAATACTGTTTTCGGCCGTTCTGCCCCTCTCGCTCTTGCGGATCCTGTTTTTTGGTCGTTTGTGTATATTTCGCCTATTTGTAGATAATGAGTCCAAAGGGTGATCTCCCGTCCATGCGCAAACTGATTCCGATCTGCATTTTTCTTGCCGGAGCCATGCTCGGCAAACCGATTGCTTTAGGAACTGTCGGAGTTTTTGCGAAAGTCTTTCTTTATTTCGAAAACGGCTGGCAATTTTCCTACGGATCGGTCGATTGGAATGAAGGCAAACTCATTTTCAGGGAAGTGGATCTGAGCGATCTTGCCTTTTCCCTGCATGCAAAACGTCTCTCTCTCTTTTTCGGCGCGAAACATTTGGAGATCGAGCAGCCCCAGATCGCTGTCAGAGGAGTGCCTCGGATTCAAAATGGGAGGGATGAGTGGACTGTTGAAATGAAGGACGGGACGCTAGTCGGCGATGAATTTGGGAAGGTTCGCTTTTCGTTTGAAAAAACATGGCGCCACCATTTGGGGCGTTTGCAGGTAGAAAAAGAAGGATCGCGCCTCGCCATCGAAGCGACGCGAGTAGAAAATGAAATCTGGGTCGATGCCGATTTGCGGAGGTTCCAAACCGATGCCCTTAAATCCTGGATCGATTTGAGGGGCGAGGCGAATGGAAGGGTCCATCTCGTGTTTGAGGCAAACGTTTGCAAGAGGGGCTCGGCCCATCTCGATTTTCGAGAGGCGGGATATGGACCATTTCTTTCCGCAGCAGCAGGAACTCTCGATTGGGAAGGGGAAACGGAGGGAGACTTTCTGTCGAGATGCTTAAGTTCGACGCGCCTGCGGCTCAAAGTTTCCAAAGCCTCCTTGCACGGATCCAAGGGCGGCATCGATGAGATTAAGGGCAATTTCAGCGTCACTGCTGGGGTTGGGGCAAGGTGGGAGTTCGAAGCAACTGGCATGGCCATGGGGGAGTCGTTTCCCATTTCTTGGGAGGGACGGGCGTTTTTCCATGATACGCGCCCCTTCTGGGTCGAATCGGAGGCAATCTGTAGGAACGCCCGCATCGTCCTCTCAGGACAGCAAGAAGGAGGAGGATTTCGGTGGAAAGGGAAGGGGCAGGGGATTGATGCCGTCGATGGCACCTTGATCCAATCGCTGGGCTCATTTGCATATCCCCGGATCGATGAGCTGGAGTTTAAGGGAGGCACGCTCGGTTTCGAAGGGGAGATGCTGGATCGAAAAGAGTGGAAGCTCATTTTGAAAGGCGAGGAACTGGTTTTCGCTATCCAAAGGGCCGCTTTGCAGTGCCAAAGCGCATTTGTGGGTTGGACCTCGGAGAATACAGGGACCTTTCAATTCAAAGGCGCCTCGGCAAAAGCTGTTTTGGGCGGTGATAAAAAGTTCGAAGCCGAAGGGTGGCAAGGGGAGGGGGCGATCGAGAAGGGAGTCCTCGTCAAATCCCTGTTCGAAGGAAAAGTGGAAAAGGTTCCCGGATCGGTCGCAATCGAAGGCACGTTAGAGAAATTTGCATTTGGGGCCAAAGGAGAGAATTTCGAAGCCGTTTTGAGGTGCGCTTGGAATGAGAGGCTCGATTTCGTCCTCGAGGAAGGAAATTTGGAAGGGATAGCCTTTGGAGGGGCTGGCTGGGTTTCTCCCGAGGGATTTTCGGTGCATGTCGACCGTTTCGAGGGGCCGCTCTCCCCCCTTTGCGAAAGACTTGGGGCTAGGCAAGAGATGATGCCAGAGATCAAAGGGCGGATCGAATCGGTAGGCGAGGGGTTTATTGCGGAAGGGAATTTTCAAACGGCCGATTGGTTTTTGCAAGCAAAAGGAGATCTCTCGCCCAGCCTCGGGTTTTATTGCCCCGTTTTTGAAAAACGGGGGGATGCTTACTCTTTCGATGTGAGGATCGAGACGCCCGTCTGGGAAGTAGCCCGTTTGGTAGGATCCGCATCTTTTGGCAGATGCGATTTCGATCCAAAGCGAAGTCAAATTTTCGGAATGCCCGTAGAGGTCGCTGGATTCGCAATCGACAGCGATGGCTTGGAATCGATCGAGCTGAAAGTGCCCGTTTCCTGGAAGGTGCTCGCTGGAGCCGCGCCGCTCTTTTCTTTGGACGCCGGGAAGTGGGCGCTTTTACCGATCGACGGCATGGCGCTGATCGACCTTGCAATCTCTAGAAATGGGGGCAGCGCCGTAACAGCTGTTGGCCGCGATGTGACTTGGAAGGGAGTGCCGGTGTTTTTCCGGTGCGACGCCTTTGAAGAGGATGGCGGCTGGAAAATCTCCACATTCCAAGTCGATGAGTGGACGATTTCGGCAACCGCCCAGATGGATGGGCAAACGGTTCGCCTCTCCGATGGCCACGCGTCTTGGAAGAAGGGGCTGGAGGCCGATTTCTATGGCCATCTCAACTCGTCATTCCAGCTCGAATGCCATTTGCCCCACCTAAGGTTTGAGATCGCAAGCAGCCGCTCCATCGCTGCATCCCTTGGCATTCCGTTGTATGGCTTAGAAGGAATTTTGGAAGGGAAAGGGAAGATTTCAAAGAGCGGCCATCTCGAAGCCGATTTTGAAGTCGTTGCCTCGGGTTTGAAGGCCGCATCTCTGGAGTGGCAAAATGAGGGCCCGATCCATCTTCGCTATGCGTCGGATGTGGGGATTTGCGTGAGCGGCCTCGATCTATCCGGAATGGGTCCAAATCTTCCCTATTTCTCTTGTAAGATCGGCCACCTCCAGTTCGATGGTCCCCGCAGCCACTGGCTTTTGCAACACTGCCTTTTCCATCTTCCTCCTCGTTTTTTCGATCTTTTCAAAGAGGCGCCATCTTTTTTAAGGAAGTTCAATCCCGAAGAGGGCATTTGTTTTTGCGCCGACCTTGATTGCCCCTCCGATTTTTCTTCCCTCTCTTTTTCAGTGAACGATGTTTCGCTCCCAGCGCTTGGAACCTCGATCCCTATCCGCAACCTCTCCTTTTCTCTCAATGAGGGGGAAGTCGAAACCCATTTTGACACCGAACATCAAGGCTATCCGGTCAAAATCTCAGCTCTTGCCACAATGGGCGAAGTGGTTTCCGGGCGCCTCACCCTCGAAGACGGGGACGGGTCGCTTCAGCTAGAGGAGAGGCCTCTTTCGATCGATTGGTCCTACAGCGCGTTGTCAGGTTTGACTGTCCGCGAGGCCGTAGGACAGTTCGGAGGGGTGGAGGCCTCTTTTCACGCCTTGGATGCGGGATCGACCCTGATAGGTAGCGCGCGGATCGATTTCGGAAGGTTAAAGAAAATCATCCCTCCCCTCATCGCGCAGGTGTTTACCGATCTTTCGATGGGAGACGGATATGAATTGAAAGTAAAGCTATTTTTAGAGAGGGGCGTCTCATTTTCCGGCCTTTTCACCGGCAAGCAAATCGATCTCTTCGGCTATCAGTTCCGGACCCTCCTTTCGCAGTTCGAGTTTTCCAAGGAATTGGTGCGCCTTTACGACCTTAAAATCAGCGATTCGGCATGCATATTGACCATCGACGAGCTGATTGCCGCTGCGAATGGCGATGCCCCCTGGACGATATCGATTCCCCATTTGACGATTTTGGAACTGAGGCCAAGCCTTCTCCAAAGCCAAAACCGTCAGCCGCAGCCCGCAGGCCCTCTTGTCGTTAGAGAATTGAAGATGGAGGATTTCAAAGGCCTTTTGGAAGAGAGCAAAACCTACACGGCAAAAGGGAATCTTTCTTTCATCAACTCTTTTCGCCGCGAGCACACCGTCTTCGATATCCCGTCGGATCTCTTAGGGCGGATTGTGGGGTTGGACTTAGAGCTTTTGA
>CAYTXY010000124.1:0-5404 GCA_964441355.1 uncultured bacterium | reverse complement strand
ATTCCATTTCCATCGCGGCCGCTTCCATCCTAGCAAAAGTGACCCGCGATCGGCTGATGGTGGAATGGGATACCAAATGGCCTCAGTACGGGTTCAAAAAGAATAAAGGCTATGCGACCGCGGAGCATGTGGAGGCTCTTCGGAAATACGGACCCTGTCCGCTCCACCGGAAATCATTCGAACCTGTGAAGTCGAGCTTTTCTTAAAGGGGCCCCAAAGACTCAACGTCTTTGGGGGAACTCATCGCCTCAAGGCAGTAGTGTGCAGAAAGCGATGCATAAAGGGGCGGCAGCGCCAGTTAAAAGGCAAGCTGCATAGCAAGGAAGAGAAATGATGAGACCATTTACCGGTTTTATGTCCCTCCCTTTCATGTTTGCAGCTTCAGCCGCTGGCATCATCGATGCCAAGGTCGATAGGACTAGCGCTGTCTTTACAGAATTTTGGATCACGGATGCTGCCATATTGGAACCTGCAGAGTATCCGGCATGATTTGCTAAACTAACACCTGATAACATAGATTTGATCCTCCTTTTAAGGACCAGAAAAAGCTACAATACGACTCGATTCATCGCAAGCAAAAATGTAATTGATTCACTACCAAAATGTTCAGGGGAGTGTTGTCCTGTCCGATTGTTCTTCCTCTTTTCAGATGGATTTCATTGACAAGGATCCGATATTTTCTCTAGCATGGGTGAAATAGTGGAATAGTCTCATGCTAGCCAGCATGACGGGCTTCGGGCGCGCGGGTCTAGATGCTCCTTTCGGGAGACTGATCGCCGAAATCCAGTCAGTCAATCGCAAATACCTCGAAATTTTCGTCTCCGTGCCGAAGGAATTCGGAAGGTTCGAATACGACATTCGCACGTGGGTTGGAGAACAGATCTCAAGAGGCCAAATATCCGTGCGTCTCCATGTGATTCCAAGCGAAGGCGCCGTCCTGCGGCAGCTTCCCGATCCCAAGGAGCTAAAGGCTTTGAAAAAAGGTTGGGAGAAGATCGCGAAGACCCTAGGTTACGACCCTAAGAAAATCGACCTCCCTTTCCTCATGCAATATTGCCCCATCGAACAAAAAACGATTGCGGAAGACAAGGATCGTCCTTTCCTAGAAAAGTGTATGAAAGAGGCAATGGATGGGCTATGCAAGATGAAGGCCAAGGAAGGAAAGGCGCTCGCAGCGGACGTGTCGAAGCGGCTTGGCTTCCTGAAGAAAAATCTCAAAGAGGTCGAATCGCTTGCCCCCGAAGCCGCGGAGCGGATGAGGAAAAATCTTGAGGGCAAAATGAAAGAGTTGCAAGAGAGCCCTGAGCTCGATGAGAGGATTCTGAGGGAAACGCTTCTTTTTGCAGACCGGATCGATATCACAGAAGAGATCACGCGCCTCTCCTCCCATTTTAATCAGTTTCTTGGGATGTTGGAGACAAAAGAAAAGACGATCGGCAGGAAGATGGATTTTTTGATCCAAGAGATGGGGCGTGAAATCAATACCATCGGTTCAAAATCGCTCGATGCAAAAATCTCCTACCTTGTCGTGGAGATGAAGAGCGAACTCGAAAAAATCCGGGAACAGGTACAAAATATCGAATGAGGCTGCTCGGTGGATTGGATCAGGGGCTCGTTTTCGTCGTGAGCGCCCCCGCGGGAACAGGGAAGACGACACTCGTCCGGATGCTCACGGATGAATTCGATTGCGTCGTGGAGAGCGTATCGTACACGACGCGTAAGATCCGGCCCAATGAAATTGAGGGCCGCGACTACCATTTTGTGAGCGACGCTGAATTCCAAAAGATGGCAGCGGCAGGGGAGTTTCTCGAGCATGCTCAAGTGTTCGGCCATCACTACGGAACGTCGCAGAAAGAAGTCCACAAGTGGCTAAGGCAAGGAAAGCATGTCGTCCTCGTCATCGATACGCAAGGAGCCCAGCTTCTCAAACCGAAGCTGAACGCGGTCTATATTTTTATTTGTCCCCCCAATTTCGAGGAGCTGGAAAAAAGGCTGCATGGCAGGCAATCGGAGACCCATGAATCGATCTCGACCCGCCTTTCCTGGGCCGAAAAGGAGATGGAGGCCGCCAAGCACTACGACTATCGGATCGTAAATGAAAATTTGAAACTGGCCTACGAGATCTTTCGGTCCATCTTTATCGCTGAGGAACATAGAATTAGGTTGAAATAAACCCTATTTTCGCCGATGATATCTGCAAAGGTGAAAAAAATGTATCCCGATTCGTTAACGACCGAACGTTTAAGAAAGAAGTTTAAAAACAACTTCAACCTCTGCAATTTCGCCATTAATATTGGCCGAAATATTATTATGGGCGGCACCCAGTCGAGTTTGGGTGAGATATTAATTGCCGTAGAGAACCGGGCCGACGAAGAGGCCAAAAAATAGACGGTCGTCATGGGAAGAGTCCTCGTTACTTCGGCTTTGCCTTACGCAAACGGGCCTCTTCACTTTGGCCATATTGCCGGGGCCTACCTCCCCGCAGACTGCTATGCCCGCTTTCAGCGCCTCATCGGGAATGAGGTTCTCTATATCTGCGGCTCCGATGAATTCGGGGTGGCCATCACGCTGAGCGCCGACCTCGCTAAGCGGACTCCCAAGGAACACGTCGATCTTTTCCACGGGATCATCCAAGCCCTCTTTCAAAAACTCCATTTTTCCTTTGACCACTACAGCCGGACCACCTGGCCGGGGCATATCCCGATCGTTCAAGAATTTTTTAAAGCTCTGGAAGATAAGGGATACATCGAGGAAAAAACCGAAAACCATCTCTATTCGGAAAGGGAAGGAAGGTTCCTGGCCGACCGCTACGTCGTAGGAACCTGTCCCAAATGCGGCTTTGAAGAAGCTCGCGGCGATGAATGCCAAAGGTGCGCAAGCTCTTTTGAGGCGACCGATTTGAAAAACCCCCGCTCCAAGCTGACCGGATCGCCGCTGGTATTGAAGCCAAGCGCCCATCTTTATCTCCGGTATGACCTTTTCAAGGATCGTCTGGCCAAGTGGATTCAATCCAAGGACTGGAAAGAAAGCGTCGTTAATTTCGCGATGCGTTACGTCGATGACCTCAAGCCACGCGCGATTACCCGTGACTCCGAATGGGGCATTCCCGTCCCCGGTCGCCCTGGAAAAGTATTTTATGTCTGGTTCGACGCTGTGATCGGGTATGTCTCCGCGACCAAGGAATGGGCGCAAAAAATTGGCAAGCCCGACCGTTGGAAGGATTTTTGGCTGGATCCTAAGACGAAGCTCATTCAATTCATCGGCAAAGACAACATCCCTTTCCACGCGGTCTTTTTCCCCGCGGTGCTGATGGCTCAGGACTTGCCCTACAAACTTCCTGACGAGATCCCCGCCAATGAATTCCTCCTCCTTGAAGGCAGGCAATTTTCCAAGTCTGACGGATGGATGATCGACCTTGATGATTTTTTTGCCAAATACACCCCTGACCAGGCCCGCTACGCCCTCGCTGCGAACGCGCCCGAAACAGCCGATGCGGAATTTAGCTGGAAAGATTTTCAAAAACGGTGCAATGCGGAGTTGCTTGGCAAGCTTGGGAATTTCGTCAACAGGGTCCTTGTCTTCGCAAAAACTCATTGCGACTCCCTTGTGCCGGCGCTCGGAGAGCTCCAAAGCCTCTCGGCTGAAGATAAACATTTTCTCGACGAGATCCGTTCGATCCTGGTCATGATTTCTGGTAGCTATTCCGCTTTCCACTTAAGGAAGGCGTGCCAGCATCTGATGGAGCTTGCCCAGCTCGGAAACGCCTATTTCGACGCGAAAAAGCCCTGGGCTTTAGTGAAAGACCCCTCCAAACGGGATGCGCTTGACACGACGATGGCCGCCAGCATCTCTTGCATCATCCGGTTAGCGTTAGCCGCCTCTCCGATCATCCCGGAGACGGCACAGAGAATTTGGAATATGCTCGGTTTCAAGACCGATCTTTCCAAACAAAATTGGCAAAACGTTCAGTCGATGCCCCATCCTGCCGGCATGAAACTTGGCGAGCCTGAGATCCTCTTCCGCAAGGTGGAAGACGAGGAGATCGAAGCGCAAATCGCCAAACTTGGGGCAAAGGCTTTGCCGCCACAGAAACCCCAAGCAAGCATGCATCCAGTGAAAGCCCCGATCCAATTTGACCAGATTGAAAAACTGGATCTTCGCATTGCGCAAATCCTCGAGGCGGTGAAAGTTCCGAAGTCAAAAAAGCTCCTCAAACTCCTCCTCGACCTCGGCTTTGAGAAGAGGACGGTCGTTTCGGGAATCGCCCTTTCTTACGAGCCTGCGCAGCTTGTCGGCAAAAAAGTCATTCTTGTCGCCAACCTTGCGCCCGCTACGATCATGGGGATCGAAAGCCAGGGGATGATCCTCGCCGCATCTTTTGACTCGGGTCTTGAGCTCCCGCTGATCCAAGCCTTTCCCCCCGGCAGTTCGGTCTCTTAAAGGCGAAACTCCAGTTGCTTGACGATGGGTTGGGGCGGCGCTCCTGCCACCTCTCTCAAAGCCTGAGCGAGACCCGTATACCTTTTTTGGACTTGATCGTTGTGGATCGCCATCCCGATCGCCCTTTTCTTTCCGACGAGATAGACCTGTTTTTTGCCCCTTGTGACCGCTGTGTAAAGCAAGTTGCGCTGCAGCAGCTTGAAGTGGGAGGGATGGATCGGCATGACGATGCAAGAGGCTTCGCTCCCTTGGTATTTATGGACGGAAGTGGCGTAAGCCAAGATCAAATCGTCCAATTCGGCAAAGTCATATTCGACCGTTTTCTCATCGAAGAGGATCGTCAGCTTTTGCTCGGCCGCATCGATCGCCGCGATTCGCCCGATATCGCCGTTATAGACGTTTTTGTCGTAGTCGTTGCGGACCTGCATGACCTTGTCCGAAACATGGAAGCGGCGCCCTGCCCGGAATAGGGGCTGGCTGCTGGGGTTCAATAGGGCTTGTAGCGAAACGTTTAGCAACTCGACCCCGACTGTCCCTCTTTTCATCGGGGAGAGCACCTGGATCTCGTCTACGGGATCGAATTTCCACTTTTCGGGGATTTCCTTGGCCACAAGTTCCAAGATGATTTTTTGGATCGCCTCGGGCGTTTCCGCTTCGATAAAGTGGAAATCGCTCTCTCTCGGCGTCTCCAACGACGGGAACTCCCCATGGTTGATCCTGTGGGCGTTGGTGATGATCCTCGAGCCTCTCGCCTGGCGGAAGATCTCGGTCAGGCGGGTGACTCCTACGAGCCCTGAGGCGATCAGATCCCTGAGCACCGTGCCGGGGCCGACGCTGGGCAGCTGGTCGATATCTCCCACGAGCAGAAGCCTTGCGTGGGTCGGCATGGCCCTGAGCAAATGAAAGAATAGCGGGGTGTCGATCATGCTAGCCTCATCGACGATCATTAAGTCGCACTCGAGGG
>CAYTXY010000123.1:0-5422 GCA_964441355.1 uncultured bacterium | reverse complement strand
GAAATCGGCGGCGACCTTTCTCTCAGCGGAGAGGTCCGCACGGAATTTCAGGCGGTCAATGAGCGAACCGATGGCGTCCAACAGCGCGACAACCCCGATCTTTCTCCCAATTTCCCGAAACCGAAGCCGATGTACGCATGGGATGTTGAAGTGAACCTCATGATCGATTACCGAACGGATCGAACCTGGGCCGCAATCAAACTAGAATTTGACAACGACATGGGGATACGAAGCGGGACTACCACCAGAATCAGATTGGAAAAAGCCTATCTTGGAGGAAGAATTCTTCCTGGAGATACATTAATTATCGATGCCGAGATCGGCCGGCGGAACCTGTTCAACGTATTTGATTCAAAGGTGGAGTTTTCGTCTCTTTTCGACGGGGCCCTCGTTCGTTTCAATAAGGCCTTCGAGTCTTTGGGGGATTATTATTTCAACGCTGCCGCATTCCTTGTCGACGATATCACCAACCATTACGGTTATGTCGCAGAGATGGGTGCCTTAGGGATCGGAAATACGGGAATGAACCTCAAATATTCGATCATCAACTGGTATCGCCCAGGCGGAGAAAATGAGGAAGGAAACACAGCTCTTGAAACGGCTTTGATCAATCAAAGGTACCGATTTTTGGTTTCCCAGCTTCTGGCATACTATCAATTTTATCCGCAATGGATTGGGAAGAGACTCATTAAATTTTATGCCGCAGGCTTGGTGAACCACTATGCGATAGGTTCAAAATTCGTGGGTTCAACCCAAATTATCCCTACCGGCGGTGCAAAAGCCAATATTGCATGGTACTCCGGCGTTTCGATCGGCGTAGTGAAGAAGCAGGGTGACTGGGCGATCGATGCCAATTATCAGTGGGTTCAGGCTCAAGCCTATCCGGATTTCGACAACCTTGGCATTGGCAGGGGCAATGCAGCCGGCATTGGCTTGTACACTTTGAACGCTGACGGAACCGGCGGGGCCACGACGAAGAAAACTGCTGGGGGCAACACAAACTTCAAAGGTTTTGAAATCGAAGGCCTTTATGCGATTACAAATAACTTAGTTGTCCAGCAGAATTTTAAGTATTCAAATACTCTCAATAAGAACATTGGCCCAAACGAGAAATTTCGCCAGTACGAAATCGAATTCATCTACGCCTTCTAATCGCACGAAAGGAGCTGAAGATGTTTGCAGTAATTTTTCGCACATTTATTAAGCCGGGCAGGGAATCTAAATTTCGTGAAGCATGGAATGTTACGGCCCGATACTATATTGAACGAAGAGGAGAAATCGGGGCTTCTTTGCATCGAACATCGGATGGGATGTGGGTCGCTTATTCTGTATGGCCTGACAAGAAGACTCGAGATGCATCATGGCCGGGAGATGGGGCGCCCTCGTCTGAGCTCCCTGCGAATGTTCGCGAGGCTATATTAACCATCAAAGATTGTTTTGATCAGGAAAAGAAATTGCCCGAAATTTGCATGGAAGTGATCGAAGATAGACTTACAAAACCCCACTCGAATCTCTAACATTAAGGTTCTCTCGAGAACGTCATTTTGATTTTTTTCAAGTAAAAGCGGAAAAAGAGGAATCTCTTCGGGATTTTTTCTTTCTTAACTCGTGCAAACATCAGTTTGTAATTGAGACGCCCAAAAACTTTTTTGTGTTCTAGGATAACCTGGGCGATATCCGTTTTCTTATGAAAAAAAAGGCAAACCGTGTTGTTTTGCTCCTTAAATTTTTTTGCTGTTTGGTCAAATTCCGTTCCCGGAGGAATAATCCGGATCGAATCCACAAGACCGTTAAACCAGGGGAAGTGACGAAGATAATGATCGGGTAAGAGCACTTTTAATCTTGGAAGATAGGCAAAAAGGAGAATGACATCCCACCACGAATTGCTTTGCAAAATAACTAAGTCCATTTGGCTTGGAATGGGCGAACTCATTTCCAATTTTCTAAACCTTTTTAAGATTTTTTGGACGAAAAAAGGGAGGAAAAGACTCGAAAGACGGCCTGTAATTACGATATTAGCCAAGAGAGCTAAAATGCCCATTAACGCAAATCCGCTGGCTGCGGTAAAACCTAACTTTTCGCTGATGAAATATAAACAAAAAGCCGCTATAAGAACGCCGACAAAACTAAAAAAGTTCGCGGCGGCAATGACCTGCCCCCGTTTTTCATCCGGGGCATTGACTTGGATGAAAGAATCGAAAGGAATGAGGAAGCCTCCGCCAACGATTCCTAATAAAGCAAGGCTGATAATGGAGCAAGTCAATGAAGAAGAAAAAAACGAAAGCGTAAAGAAAAATAGGGCTATAAAAAAGCCGGAGATACAAGAAATACCCGGTTCGACCTTATCTTTCGAGAGCTGCCCGGCTAATACTGAGCCAATGGCAATCCCCACTGCAGTCGCTAAAAAGAGATACCCTCCTCCTACTTCGCTTAAATGTAGCGATTGCATTGCAAAAGGGATGATGTTGAGTTGAGTGTATGCGCCGATGAAGAGAAAGAAGGCGGAAGAAAATACTGCCGTTAAAAGATGAGGAACCTTCCAGCTTGTTTTGAGCGTCTGATAGATCTCGTAGAGAAAAAATGGATTGATCTTTTTTGGCGACCGCTGCGGCGCTGTTTTCTTAATTCCTAAACTGGTGCACAGGCCTACGATGGCGATCAGAACGCAAAACATAGATTCGAAGACGAAATTTTTATCTGTTATATCGGTGATAAAAGAAGCGAGGAATGTCCCCAGAATGATCGCTAAGTAGGTAAAGGAAGTCATCGAACCATTTGCTTTAGAAACTCTTTTTTCTTCGACGAGCTCCGGGATGATGCCGTACTTAGAAGGGCCGAAAAGAGCGCTTTGAGCCGCCATACAGAAAAGACATGTAAAAGCCCCAAATTCCGATTGCAGATAAACAGCGAGGACCGCAAATATCATGATCACTACTTCCAGCACCTTAGTAATCACAATAATCGTTCTTTTGCTGATCTTATCCGCTAATACTCCTGCGCCCGATGAGAAAAGAAGAAAGGGGATGACGAAGATTGCCCCCGCAAGAGAAAGGATGGTTGGAGCGTACGCTGCCCCTTTTACATAGATAAAAAGGTAGATCACTAGAAGCTTGTAGATATTATCGTTCAACGCTCCGAGAAATTGGGTCGCATTCAGAAGATAGAAGGAGCGGTAATCGCTTTTGAAAAGCCAACGCATTAAAACCGTAATATTCTAAAAAACAAAGGTTTAAGTTGTTTTTATGATTTAACGTCTCATCTTAGGTTTATGCCTTATGCAAGGGTATCCGCTCCAAGTCGCTCTTGCAACAGAAAAAAAGCTGCAATGGTGCATACTTAGCCTTATGGCCAAACTATTTCTCAGTCACCGCCTCGATCATCTCGCGGAGCACTTGACTAAAGAATTAGTCAATGATGGGCTCGGGATTTTTACGCCGCGGATCATCGTCGTCCCTAATAGCTCCCTGAAAGCATGGATTTTGATCCAGATTGCAAATCGGACTGCTGTAAAGGGCATTGCCGGATGCAAAGCGATGACTCTGGGAGAAGCTCTTGATACACTGCTCGCCCCATCGGGATTCGCTGAAATTTTTTGCGCTCTATTCCAAGCCCTTGCCAGTTGCCGAAGCCAGGAGACCAGAGCCTATTTAGATCAGTCGCCTCGCCGCATCGTCGAACTTTCCAATCGGCTAACCGGGCTATTCATTCGCTATGGGAGTTTTTGCCCTTCTCTTTTCGAAGAAAGAGTCGCTACGGAGGAGTGGCAAAAGGAACTCATCCAAAAGCTTTTCGTGTCGGGTGTTTTGCGTTTGCCCGTTCAAATGGCGCCGACGACGACGAAACCAATCCATTGTTTTGGCTTTGATTATCTGCCCCCTCCTATCTGGAAGTTATTCAACTTTAATTCCATTTACTCATTTTCCCCCTGCAGCCAGTTTTGGGAGGATCTTTGCACAGATCGGGAAAGAATTCGACTGGGACGCTTCTGGAAGAAAAAGGGGGCATCGGATCAAAAGCGGGAAGAGTTGGATGCCTATCTCAAAAGCGCTCCTACGCTCCTTGCCAATTGGGGAAAAGTTGGAAGGGAGACATTGAAAATTCTCGACTCAGGTCTAGAGGATATCGAGCAAGATTATAGGCCGAACGCAAATGAGCGAGATGCTACCCTATCGAGGCTCCGGAAAAGGCTTCTTAACTTCAGCTTAGGAGAGAAGAACCGCTTTCCAGTTGATTCGTCGATTCAAATTTCAAAAACCGGCTCCTCCCTTTTGAGAGAAGTCGAGCATTTGCGGAGTTCCATCTTACGGTTGATCGAAGAAGAGGGCCTACATTATTCCGACATCGCCGTTTTCGCGCCGGATATCCAGCCTTACGCTCCCTTGATCGAGCTCGTGTTTTCCGACATTCCTTATCGGATTTCCGGACTAGAGATTGGATCGAACAGTTTTTTTTATCAAGGAATGCATCGGTTTTTTGAGCTCGATTGGAACACTGAAGACCTGATTGCCCTCTTTAAAAACCCCTCATTTTGCAGGGCAAGAGATTGGGATCAAGATATTTTGGAGCAGTTTCAAGAATGGCTTCATATACCCAATTTCGAGACCGAAGCAATCGATCGGTTCATCTACCTCTTTCCTGAAGAAAAGAAACGGATCTCCAGCGCTCAAGCAGACGCTTTAGAACAATTTATCGAGATCTGCCTCGCCATTAGGTCAGATCTCGCATCGTTCAGCGAGCCCCGAACCTTGTCAGACTGGTCGAAATGGCTCTTGCCTCTCGTACAAAAATATTTTTCGGCCGACCTATCGAATGAGGCGGATGCTGCGGCGTGGAATTTTTTCCAACAATCGATGAGGGAACTGAAGAAAGCGGATCGAGATGGCTGCTTGTTTCCCTTTGCTCCCATTCACGCCCTTTTGAAACGATCGATTTCCCGCCGTCACATCCATGCTACCCATCTCCATGCCGTAAGCTTCGGCTCTATTGCGGAGGGCGCCTTTACCCCCGTGAAAGCGCTATTTTTGATTGGAATGGATGAAGAAAGTTTCCCACGCCGTTTTTCCGCCTCTTCGTTGGATTTGCTTAAATTTGAAAAAATTTATCCTTTCGACTCGATCGACCAAGACCGCTATCTGTTTTTACAGGCTCTCTTTGCAGCCGAAGAATTTATCCATTTTAGCTATTCGCATCTCTCGGGCGAAGGGAATCCCATGAGCCCTACCCCGCTGATCGCTGAATTGATTCAGAGCCTCGATGCTCCAATCAAAGAAAACCAAGCTTTCCCTGTAACGGATCGTTTTTCTTCAACACATGCGTTTCATTGGCCCTCCGCCCCCTCTCAGGCAATGCCGGAAGGGAAACGCTCGGTTTCCCTAACCGAGCTCTCCTCTTTGGCTCGGCATCCCTGGGCGTTTTATCTCAA
>CAYTXY010000122.1:0-5436 GCA_964441355.1 uncultured bacterium | reverse complement strand
TGATGATTTCAATCCAATGGTCGTCTTCTTTTTTATAAGAAACGGAGCCGATGAAGTTGAATTCGAGGAGGAGCATCATCTCTTCGAAATTGCGGCGAGTCAGGTTATATTTCCCAATCACATCGCTGGAATAGAGTTTGAAATCGGGAGCGGCAAAAAGGTCGGAAATGATCCCATGGATCGTAGGATCGCCAAAGTTGAGGTCTTGTAGATGTCTCTGATAGATGTGAGGGGTGAGAAGATATTTTTCCACGATCGATTCGAAAATATTGTTGGATGTCCTTGAGATGGAATACCACGCGGGAAGATGATGGATTGGGACTTTGCGAAGGAGCCCGGAGAGAAATTCCATATCCGGCTTGAACGCAGGATCGAAGCGGATCATTTGGAACTCGAAATATTTCCTCATCTCTTTATCCACGACGATAGAATCGTCTTGAATGGTCAGGAGCGAGGTTTTTGCGAGTTTATGGAGAATCTGGGAGAGGTCCTCTTCTTTGCAACCCATGGTGCGGACAAGTTTTTTGCAAGAGATCTTCAAAGGGCTGAAGAGGATCTCTTCCAATACTTCGATGTCGAAGGCGGAAAAGTCGGACATGAGCATCCGGTTGTCGATATCCTGCTGGCAATTATAGTCAGAAAGGACGACCTTGTTTTTGCGGACAGACGTTAATTCCAACATTTCTTAGTGCTCAAGTATTTGATAGGGTTGATGCTTGATGCTCACGACTATATAGGACGGGGAGGATTGGTGGCAAGGCGAACTCGGAGATTTTCAAAATAACCCATCCGCTTCTTCATCTCCCTTTCGAATCCCCGCTCGACGGGGCGGTAGTAGGAGCTGCGCCCAAGCTCTTCCGGGAAATAATCCTGCCCCGAAAACCCATCGTCAGTATCGGGATCATACACATATCCTGACCCATAGCCCATCTCCTTCATGAGGGAGGTCGGGGCGTTTAAGATGTGCTTGGGCGGAGAGAGATGCCCCGTATCGGCGGCGGCCTTTCGGGCTTTGCCGTAGGCGAGATAAGCGGCGTTGCTCTTGGGGCACAATGCAAGGAAAAGGACGGCCTGGGCAAGAGCTAACTCCCCCTCCGGAGATCCTAACCGCTGATAAACGTCATAGGCGGAAAGAGTCAATCCTAGCGCTGTTGGGTCGGCAAGGCCGACGTCTTCCGATGCCATGCGGATCAAACGGCGGGCGATGAAAAGAGGCTCTTCGCCCCCCTCGAGCATCCTCGCGAACCAATAGAGGGCTGCGTCAGGGTCGGAGCCCCTGACTGATTTGTGG
Organism: uncultured bacterium; assembly: GCA_964441355.1. Lineage (GTDB taxonomy): Bacteria > Chlamydiota > Chlamydiia > Chlamydiales > SM23-39 > CAIPFQ01. The sequence continues at coordinate 4,145 of CAYTXY010000122.1, read as the reverse complement.
AGAGCCGAAATCAAGTTGTAATGACCCTCTTTGTCTTTGTCGTAGAGCGCCGGTTTTTTTTGGATGAGACTCGCGAGGCCGGCAGCGTCTAGCGTCCCTTGAAAAGGGAGAAGACTGATCGCCTCGATCAAATTCAATAGATGGCGCCCATCGCCTTGCGCGTGGGCGATCAGGCAACCCCTTGCCTCAGGATTCAAAGGAAGAGGCCGAACCGTCTCTTCGTAACGGGAGAGGATCCTCTCCAAGGAATCTGGATTTAAAAAGTTAAGAGTCAGGACCCTCAATCGCGAAATGAGGGCGTTATTCAGGGCAAAAGAAGGGTTTTCGGTCGTAGCGCCCACAAGCACGAGGCTCCCGTCTTCGAGAAACGGCAAAAAGATGTCTTGAGATGCTCGGTTGAACCGGTGGAGTTCGTCGACAAAAAGGAGCGTCTGGTTTGAGAGGAGCGGAGTGTCTTGTCCCGCTTTTAATATCCTTTTCAATTCCGCTGCGCTATCAGCGACCGCGCTCAAAATGCGAAACGGGAGTCCAAACGCGGCAGCATAAAGCCGGGCGATCGTCGTCTTGCCAGAGCCGGGAGGCCCATAGAGAAGAAGCGAAAGCGGGCGGCCGCTTTGGATGATGCGCGCGATGTAACCGTTCGCCCCGACTAAATGATCTTGCCCCACGATCTCTTCCAATCGCTTCGGCCGGAGCTGTTCGCTTAATGGGACGTGGCGCATACTGCAAAAGTTTACTCAAAAAAACCAAAAACATCATCCGGAATCAACGGATCAAAAAAAATATCCTAATTTTTTGATCCTGAAATGTTTAAGATTTTCTTGACTTTTTCAAAAACCTGATTATTAGTTAGTTGCACTAATTTGATTCATGAATGAAATTTTATGCGCGTTTTTTTGCAAAATGCAAAATATTTTCAAAAAAATTTCCTTCCAAAAATCGCCCTCACACATACTTCTGAGCCAGATTTTTAATTGGAGCAAAATTTCAAAACAAAACAAAATCAATGTTAGATGTTTGAAATTATTTACTAAAACGTGTATACTTAAATTTGTGAGGCAAATAAGGAAAGCGGGATCTCCCGCCGAGAACAAGAACCCAGGAATGGGAGTACTTGATCGAAGAAAGGTTCCTTAGCTCTCACGCCTAAAGGAGGAAAAACATGGTAAAACGCAGAAAAAAAGCGTCTAGCAAAAGAAAAGCTAGAGGCAAGCGCAGAACGACCACTAAAAGACGCGGTCGCAAAACAGCGAAAAGACGCACCACGAAGAGACGAAAATCCCGTCGGCGCAAAGGTGCTGCTGCTAGCTCAATTATGGCAGTCGAGCAGTAAGAGCTTCAGGCTAAGTTTGGATCGAGCATGGCCTCAAGGCCTGCTCGATTTTTTTTCACACAATTTTCCCTTCAAAAATAAATTCCGAAATTTTCTTTCTCGTTGAAGGCAACTCTCTTGCCTGCAATTCCTTAGAAAGGCTTGATTTGGGCGCGTGTTTTCCTATCGCAAACATCGCGTGCACCTCAAAGCCATCGGGGATGAGCTCTCGCGCTTTCCCATAATCGAATCCTTCCATGCCATGGACGACAAGCCCGCGCCCCGTCCCTTCCAGGCAAAGATTTTCCCAGGCAGCCCCCGCATCGAACGCATGGGTATGGGACGGCTTGTTATTCTTCTCGAAGGTTTTTCTCGAGAAAAAAAGGCCGAGAACGGCGGCTTTCGCGCACCATTCTTTATTGCCCTCGACCAGGAGATCGAACAACGTCTTCCAATGAGGAGTTTCCCGTTTTACATAGAGGATGCGCCATGGCTGGGCGTTATAGGAGGAGGGAGCCCAGCGAGCCGCTTCGAAGAGGGGGAATAGTTCCGCATCCGCGAGGGATTCGCCAGTCATGGCCCGCGGAGACCAGCGGTTCAAGATCAGGGGGTTGATGGGATAATCGGACTTGCGGCTGGTTGCTTCAGAGGATGAGTCTTTCATGACGATACTCCAAGACAGGACTTCCTTGAGATTATTTGGTTTTTCAGTTTAAAACGCAAGAAAGGAGGATCCAATGGAGAAGAAAATTCCAGATAGAAATAAAACGCCGCCCGCTTATCGGTTGGCAGATGTCGAAGAGTTCTTAAAGAAACTTGCGAATGAGAACGAAATGATCGACGACCATGGACAGGCCATCATTGGAGGGCGCGACCGGCAGCCGAGGGACTCGTTAAAGGGATAGCTATAAGTGTTAGTTTATTGCATCTTAATCTATTTAAATCATTACAGACCGTTACTAATCCCGCATTAGACAATATTACATGGATAAAAAGAGTTATACAACTATTTTATTTTAATATATAATAACTCCTGTAATTAAATTAATACGAGGAATAATATGAGCGTTGCAGGAGTGAGTTTTTCGCCATCCCCGCCTCTCCCAGAGCGAAAAGCGTGCGCAGTCAATCCCTTTATTCGACTGAAGGGAACGAATGTGTATACCCTTTTAACGACTACGAACGAAACCGTTCCAGTTTATGCGCCCGCCCAAAGAGACTATAGGGCGCTCTCTCAGCCAGGGCTCCCATTTCATCGGTTCGTTGGAACTGTCCCTTTTATCTCTGATTTTTCGATTTTGGGAAATTCCGACCTCGAGGTCATTTCTGACAATGCAGTCAGAGCTGAGCTCAATCAGATTCGGGAGGGCGACGCCCACTATTTTCTCCAACTCTATGAGGACATAGCCCAGGAAAGAACTTGTATAACGATCAATGGCACCCCGGAATTTAAAGCGGCGGTCCTGAAAGATATTGCAACCTTGCTCACTCGCCCGGGTGGGCGCCAATTGATCGGGAGCCTCTACAGCACTCTCAATTCTTCCGTCATAATTAGAGAGGATACTAAAGCTGGAGAGATGAAGTTTCACGGAGATCCGAACTACTATGTCACTTTGAATTTAAACGAGCCTGGGATCAGTGCATCCCGAGACCCGAAAAATGGGGAGGTCCATTTCGTGCCGAATCCAAGCTTCATGGTCCTGGCGCATGAGTTCATCCATGTCTTGCATGACGCTGCCCGAGAGAAAAACCCCGAAAGTCTTCCACCCCCTGAAGTCTTGCGTCAGCCATGCACCCGATTTTTTAAGAATTTCAACGAGAAGCTGACGATTTGCGGTCTTGCCAACACTTTGATTCTTTGCGAGAACACGCTGCGCGCCGAATTTGGGCTCATGCCTCGTATCTCACATACAAGCTCTCAATTTTTGGACTTTACCCCGCAAGATCTTCCCGATATTGAGACTCCAAATCAGTCGAACTATACCCGCTTGGAAAGTGCGGTGTTCTTTAAAGCCCATGGAGAAATCCGCAAGCTTCTAAAAGCGGGAGCCAATCCCGGGACTGGTTATGCTCTAGCGATTTACCATCAAGATCAGGAAATGATCCGATTCCTCCTTCAAGAAGGAGCAAGCCCTTATCAGCCGGATCGCTTTGGAACGCTTCCTCTGCATTTAGCCGCCAGATGGAATTTCCATGAGATTGTACAACTTCTCATGGATCACGGTGTTCGGATCGATGTGAAAGATCAAAAGGGTAGAACAGCGCTTCACGTGGCGCTTCAAAAGAAATCCTTTGAGAGCGCTCTTCGTTTGATTGAGCACGGCGCTCCTTTTACTCCAGAGGCTCTCGAATCCATCCCGAATGAGCCAGGCCTTCGCGAGGAATTTGTAAAGCGCGTTCCGCATCACCTCAATTTCAGCGAGGTGATGATCATTCCAATCTCGTCTCATCTTCCCAAAAAAAGAAAAGCGCCGGAGGAAGATTCGGAATTAGAGACATCAAACTCCCGATCCAAACGTCAACGGAGAGAATTAAGAAAACCCCTTGAAGAAAGGGTCAACCAATGAGCACTGCGTCAGTAAGTTTAAATCCTCCTCCTTCTTTTGGGAACGAGCGTGAAAGTAGCGCTTCGAATCCTTTTATCCGGTTGAATTGGAAAAACGTATGTTCCACTTTGATCCAGACGAAGGACTTCCTTTCTTCCCATGTTTTCGCAGCCGAAAGACTGCCCTCTGAGGCAAACTCGATTCCGTTTTATGAGTTATTTCCTCCTCCCGATGTCCTTTTTCCTCATCCGGAGAATACGGATCTGGAAATCATTCCCGACGATGCG
>CAYTXY010000121.1:0-5484 GCA_964441355.1 uncultured bacterium | reverse complement strand
AATTAGTGTAAAATCTGGCAATCGGGTTCGGCCTTCGGCAGACCCACCTCCGAGAAATTTTCAAAAGCTGGCCGCCGATCGATTGGTTCGAGATCATCAGCGAGAATTTCATGGCCGGCGGGATGCCTCTTCGGAATTTGCAGCGCATCTTGGAACGGTATCCGGTGGTCATGCATGGCGTAAGCCTTGCGATCGGAAGCGCGGCCCCTCTCGATTGGGATTATTTAAAAAAACTCAAAAGCCTGGCAGAGCTCACGAAAACCCCTTGGCTCTCCGACCACCTATGCTGGGGCCGGCTTCCGGGAGCCCGCTTCCATGATCTTCTACCGCTCCCCCGCACCCGGGAGGTCGTCGAATTTGTCGCAGAGCGAGCCAAAATCGTCCAAGATTTTCTGGAGATCCCTTTCGCCCTTGAAAATCTCTCGTCCAATGCAAGCTTCACAAACGATGAAATGCCCGAATGGGAGTTCTATGCCGCGGTCGTGGAAAAAGGGGACATTTCCATGATGCTCGACGTCAACAACATTTATGTCTCGAGCCGCAACCTTGGGTTCGATCCCAAAGACTATGTTGCTAACCTTCCCTTAGACCGCGTTGTCCAAATCCATTTGGCAGGCCACAGCGACTACGGACGCTATGTCTTGGACACTCACGACTATCCGGTACGAGATGAAGTGTGGGAAATTTACCGCAACGTTTACCCGAAAACAAAAGGCGTCTCGACCCTCCTCGAATGGGATGACCGGTTCATTCCGTTTGAAGAGACGTGGGTAGAGGCGCTAAAAGCCAAAGCCTATCAAGAGCAGTTTCTCCATGTTTGAGACGGCGCCCGAGTCGATATGCGAAATGCAAACTTGGTTCGCCAAGCACATCACTTCCCCGATCGTTGCCTCGGACTCTGACAATATTCCCCTATTTGCGCCCGCCCTGATCGGTGAAATCCGCAAGCGGATCGCTCCCGGGCCAACACTCAAGAGCGAAGAGCGCCTCGGCATCTACCAACAGCAATATTGGTGGCGCCTCCTCAACATCTGCCAGGAGATTTACCCTGCGGTTCTCCGTCTTTTCGACTATGAGGATTTCAACCGCCTCATCGCCGAGCCTTATCTATTGAAATATCCACCCCATGATTGGTTCCTTTCCCATATCGGAAACGACCTTCCCAAATGGCTCAAGAAGTATTACCGCAAAAGCGATACGCCGCTTGTGCACGGACTTGCCCTTCTCGACCTATCCTATGAAAAGCTCCTCTTTGCAGACAAATGGCCGCCCCTCAAGCCGGAAACGCTCGCGGAAGTAGAAAAGAAAAAAAAACTGTTCCTCCAGCCGTTTGTACGCCTCTTTGCTTTAGATGCAGACCTTTTTACCTTCCGGAAAGAGCTCATGCAGCATCCACCTTCCTACTACCAAACAAGCGATCTTCCCCCGCTTGATCAGTGCGACCGGAAAAAATATTTCGTCCTCTACCGGGGCCAAGAAGAGAGTCTCTACGAGGAGATTTCACCTGAATTTTTCGATCTCCTCACCCGTTTTAAAAAGGGGGCAACCCTCTCCGCCCTGATCCCTTTTCTTGAAGAGCACGAAGGACTCCTCGAGTCGTTCCAACTCATGGCGTCAAGAGGGTGGCTTACTTTATCGAATCCGAAGGAGATTAATCATCTTGCAGGGCCATGCCCGCCTTTGCTATCCTAGACAGGATTGAAGGAGAATCCCATGAAATCCATCTTTTGGGTCTGCCTGCTTCTTCTCTCACACGCTTGCACTTCTACCTCCAAGCCCTCAAAATCGCAAAGCCAAACATTTGAAGACACTCACCTCCTTTTTGATTTAGAGGACGAGGTTGCAAATGTCTCTTGCAAAGTCACAGGGAAAATTCCCGATTGGGTGGCTGGCACCCTGTATCGCAACGGCCCCGCCAAGTTCCAAGTGAATCACAAGCGTGTCGATTGGTTTGACGGGCTTGCCATGATTCACGCGTTTGATATTTCACAGCAGCAGGTTCTTTATACGAACCGGTTCATCCGGAGCGAACAGTATTACATCATGATGGAACAAAAGAGCCTCGATTTCCCAGGGTTTGCCCAAGATCCCTGTCCAAAAGTATTTAAGCAAATTTCCCGGTTCATTCCACAAGAGATGAAAGGGATTGAAAATGCCTGTGTGACCATCCACAATTATGCGGATCAGATGGTCGCCCTGACCGAGGTGCCTCTCCCCGTTGTCTTTGACGACAAAACATTGCATACTCTCGGGCCCTTCCAGTTCAAAGATTCTCTCCAGAATGGCCAATGGGAGTCGGCCCATTCTTTGCGCGACCCCGCGTCAAGAGAGACATTCAATTACTGCATCCAATTTGGCCAAAAGAGCTCTTATGTCATATGGAAGTTGCAAGACCACAGCTCCACCAGGGAAAAAATCGCGGCAATCCCCGTCGATCTTCCCGCCTATATGCATAGTTTTGCCCTGACGGAAAATTACGTCATCCTGGTGGAATTTCCCTTCGTAGTGAACCCGCTCGATCTGATGCTGAAGAAAAAGCCTTTCATATTCAATTACAAATGGATGCCAGAGAGGGGCACAACATTTAATATCGTAAACCGTGGAAGCGGAGAAGTGACTTCGATCAAAGGGGATCCTTTTTTCGCGTTCCATCATGTGAATGCATTCGAAAGAGATGGGAGAATATACATCGATATCGTCACTCACCCCAATGCAAATATCATCGATGCCATCACGGAGCGCATCACTGACGAAGAGAAAGTGAAGAAAAGCGAAAGAACTCTCTTCGAAAGATTCACGATAACGCTCGGAGAGCCGGCGCTTTCTCGCGAAACCATTTTTTCCAATACGACGGAATTGCCTCGGGTGCCGGCAGACCTGACTGCCCATGAGTACCGGTACGCCTATCTTGTCGATGCCACCTTCCCCACCTCTCTTAATGACCGACCTCCTCTTTATAAAGTGGACACGGTGCAAAAATCCGCTCTCAGCTGGTCGGAAGCTGGATGTTTTCCAGGAGAACCGATTTTTGTTCCCGATCCGCAAGGAGGGGAAGAAGACGATGGGGTTGTCCTATCTCTGGTCTTGGACTTTGCTCACAACCGCTCTTTCCTCCTGATCCTCAATGCGAAAACCATGACCGAACTGGCTAGGGCAGAGACTCCCCATGCGATTCCAGTCGGCCTCCACGGCCATTGGAAAGATTGAAACTATTTTATACTAAGAACCCTGCAGTTCCTTTTGAAGCTGCTCATAGGCATTTCTAATGAAGAGATAAGCTTCTCCTGCGATTTTGGAATGTTCCTTTGGTTGTTTATCGGGATGGATGTTCAGGGTGATCTTTCTATATGCCGCCTTGATTTCATCGATGGACGCACCCTTTTCAAGTCCAAAAAATGAATAAAGATCTTCGGCTACAGGAACTTTTCCCTCAGGCAAATACTTTTTGATGAGTTCCAATGCTGGACTCGAAAGAGTATTCAAGGCTTTTTCACCTGACCTTTTCTTGGCTTCTTCCTCTATTTTCCTGAACCATTCTTCTAGGATTCGGGCGCACCTTCTTCTCTCGCCAAAACTTCTCTCGCCAAAAATGTCGAATCCTTTTTCCTTCATTATCTCGTGGCAATATTGAACTTCAAGGAATTCTTGAACTTTATTCCACTGAATCGCCAATTTTATTTTTTCAACGATTGGAGTCACCATCGAGCCCCATACATGAACGAACATTCGATTACAACGTCTATCTACAATTTCAGCAGGGGAATCTGCATCGACAATAACAATAGGCGTATTGAGTTGAAATGCTCCCTTGTTATTATAACATCGTATCGGATCCTGGGAGTTATAGCAGCCTCCAGACCAAGAATATTCTGAATGAGTCCATTTTAAAAACCTCGCTGGCCTGTCATAATTGATGTGATGATGAAGATCCCTCCAATCAGTACCGAGAATACATTTTAAAGAAATCGTGGGATCGCATTCATATAGACTCCGTTCAACGCCAATCGCGCAATTTTGGTGTATTTTTTCTTCCTTCAAGGATTTGCCTGTAGTAACGACCTCATCTCGAACAGCCTGTTCCACCGCCTCTTCTGTGCCATGAACTGAACATTGATAGGCGACGGTCTTTATGCCAGACGCAGGCTCTGGCAGTAATTTGAAATTCGTAGGGGAACCTTGATTCTCAGAAACCGATGAAGAGGAGTTAGTGATCTCTACATCTTTTCCGCAGATTTTTTGAACTGCTTTCTTTATAGTTTGTAAAAGTTTTTTTTGATTTATTTGTTCATTTTGATGAACGGCAAAAGTCCACGTAAAAGGGATGTCGCGTGGAACTGCTGGACCGGGGCAATAATGATGAAACCAACGAGATGAAATTTCATACCAGAGACGAGGGACTAAGGGTATCGCTATAAGAGCCAATGGAGCCGCTTTGACGGAAGTTAAAAAACATGCTTTACAAGACGATGCTAAATTTACAGATGCCATATATTTCTCCTAATTTTTCTAAATATTTTATCATTTATTTAATAATTAGTAAATAATAAAAAAAATAAATATATATAATAAACTTTTTAATAAGTCTCATCGAGCATCTATGGAGATCATGACGCAAAGGGCCGTGATGATCACAAGCGATAAGCGGAACATGCTGCGCGCCCAAAGCCGATCGTTTTCCGCCTTGAACCCTTTCACCGTGAGGTAGAGCCAAGCGGCGCCGAGGATCGAGGCGACGGCGACATAAGAACCGCCGGCATATCCGAAGACTGCCAGGAGAAGCGTTGCGGCCGCAAAGGCGATCACGTAAAGGAGCATCTGAACCTTCGTCGTAAGAAGTCCTCTTTGGCTCGGCAACGTAGGGATGGAGGCGGCGTCATAGTCGCTCTGGCGGTACATCGCGATCGAGAAGAAATGGGGCATCTGCCAGAGGACAAGAATCGCGAAAAGGAGGAGGGCGCCAAGGTCGAGCTGGTGGCTGACCGCCGCGTAACCAGCAACCGGCGGGATCGCCCCTGAGATGCTCCCGACAAGGGTCGCATGCATCGAACGCGCCTTCCAGAGGCTGTAGAGCGCTACATAAATGAAAAAGCCAAAGGCGGCGGTTGCGGCCGCTAGATAATTGGTGTAGAGGCTCATGACCGCGATGCCGAAGAGGCCGAGTAGGCTTGCGAAAAGGATCGCCTTCCAGGGCGCGATCAGACCTCTTGCGAGCGCCCGATTTTGGGTCCTTGCCATTTTGGCGTCCGAGATCCGGTCGATATAGTTGTTGAACACGCAGGCAGACGCGATGACAGGCCCAAGGCCGGCGAGGAGGGCGGCAAAGAGCCAAGGGTGGAACTGCCCTTTCGACGCCAGGGCAAACCCTCCGGCGGTCGTGATCAAATTGCCCATGATGATCCCAGGCTTTGTCAGGAGGTAGTAGGTTTTGATCATGAGTGCGGCATCAAGTTATAGTTTAAATGATACATGATCCAGATGGAGCCT
>CAYTXY010000120.1:4716-5495 GCA_964441355.1 uncultured bacterium | reverse complement strand
TCCAACGCTCTAACCAACTGAGCTACGATCGCCATAGATAGAAGGATTGAAATTCTATGGCATTATAGCCCTATTCGTCAAACTTTGATTTTTGGAGAGTGTCAGCAGAGGTAATCAAAAATTTTACACGCATTTTCTAGTTTTTGTTTGAGATTATTTTATATCTTTTTTATTCTGTTATTCCTAATTGAATTATCCGCGTAAAAATGTTATAATCGTGGCAACTCCGGAGAAGATGATGATAAATTTAAATTCTAAAGAGGGCTACTTGTCTCTGATGCAACAAGCCCGCGCGCTCGAAAAGAACGTCTCCTTGGCAGAAGCGGGCAAGGCGGGGCCCGATTTTCCAGAGCAAATGAAAACTCTTTCGGGGCTCGCACAGGCTGTCAAAAATCGGACTAGCCGTGGAAGCATCCCTTTGCAGCTGCAAGGCATCCACCGCGTTCTCGAGGCAACGCTTCAAGATTTGTCAAAGCGCATCGAAACCGTAGCGCGTAGAATGAACAGCGGGGCTTCTTTGCCGCATGTCGCTAAGAGGGCGCAAGGCAGCTTGACTTGGACGCAAATCGCCGGGGGGGCTGTCCTCATAGGCGCCGCAGCGTTTTGCTTGGCTAATTTCTCGGCTGCACCCCCCGCACCAGGTCCCCAGCCATCTCCTCCTAATCCCCCTCCACAAAATAACGGAAATGTCCCTGCGCCGGATGCCTCAAACATTGAGACTCCACAACCTATGCAGCCTGTGGTAGAAACCGGGAATGTCCCTGTAGAGACTCCACATT
>CAYTXY010000120.1:0-4616 GCA_964441355.1 uncultured bacterium | reverse complement strand
TTTGGAGATCCCTGCAACTCGAATGGAAACTTTGTTCACTCGGAACGAGACTCCCCAACCTATGCAGCCTGTGGTAGAAACCGGGAATGTCCCTGTAGAGACTCCACATTCGGGTTTCTGCGAGGTCCCCCCTCTCCTTGGGTTCAATGCTTCGGGCCTTTTGGAGATCCCTGCAACTCGAATGGAAACTTTGTTCACTCGGAACGAGACTCCCACTCTGCAGCCAATCCCCGTAATGCAGGATCTGGCACCGAAAGCCCCCGCATCGAATTTGGAGCCGCAGCGCATGAACGGCAATGACCCTGCTACTGCGCTCACCCTGCCGAAGGAGACCTATTCTCGTCCGGAGTTGAGAAGGATCTCTGGCAACGCAATCACAACGGCAGGCTCGGAGACCGTCCAGCAAATTTCCGGCCATGTTCTCGACTCGGTCCTTTTGGGCGGGCTTCTCCTCGCGCGCCATGGGATCCATTCTGCCATGCCGCTTCTGGCGATGGCGGGCCTCCATCGCGGATATCACATCGTGAGACGCTCCGGCCTCTCCGACGCTTTGAAAAATCATACGCCAGGAGCTGTCGCCTATCTTGAGAGCGCAGCTTTAGAATACAGCAGGTTGGAATCCAAGATGCCGATTTCCACAAGCCGCATGTTAGAGAGCATGACGAGCATCGACCGGTGGGCGGTCGTTGGTCTGATGGAGCTGGTTCGCAAGAATGCCCCTGGCATTCAAGGGGTCGCTCTTGCAAGTCCATGGGGGTGGAGAGTTCTTCAGTTTACCCCCTTCTTCATTGGCGCCTGGGAAGGGAATGGGAGTCGATCAAAAAATCTCATTTTGAGCAATGGAACTACGGTGATTGCCCCAGCAGATGACAAATCCTTTTGGGGATACCTTAAGGACCTAGGCTATTTGGTCTACATCTATTCATCGGGACATGCTTTAAATGAAGCTGCGCCCCTTATCTGTGTAGCGCTTTCTAGCCATGTGTACAACATCATTCGGTTATGCAATGTGTCCGAACCGCTCAAAGCGCAAATGCCACTTTTTGCGGAAGCGTTGGAATCGACGGCACGGTCTTACAATTGGCTGGAAGAGAAAATGCCGGCAGCCACCGGTAAAATGCTGCAAGGCATGACGAGCATGGATAGTTGGGCTATGATGGGTCTGGCCGATCTCATCCGGAAACTGCCAGGCGTTCGACCGCTTGCCGGCAGAATCCCCGTTTTGTCCCAGCTTGTCGCAAATGACCGAGGCTGGAGGTTTACGAGGTATGCACCCATCTTCGTCGGCGGTGTATTACAGGCTGCCGGCGTGGCGTTCAATATCCAGCAGCGCCTTCTCGGGTTTTAGAAGTCAATCTCATAGAAATTGCCAAAAGACCAAATAGGAAAAAGGGGATCGCCCATGCCGGTAGATTCGCGACGAGGATCGGGTAATCGAGGGCAGCCGGCGGGTAGGCGGCCATATCGAGAAGCTGCTCCGTGAACCAAGAGGTTGCGGTAAAAAGAAGGTCGGCGAGAGTGGGGATGAGCAGTTGGAACGTGAGCGCAAGGAGTAGAATGCAGAGAGCGGCTCCGAGGAGCAAGGGAAAAAAGAGATTGTAGAGCAGGCTGAGCAGGGGAAAGACGTGAAAATGATAGAGAAGAAGAGGGAGGAGGGCCGCATTCACGGCAAGGTCGAGAGCGATCGTTTGGCGAAGCAGCCCTGTGAGGAGATAAACGTGTTTGATGAAAAAGGGCAAGGCCGCCATCTCCGCTTTTGACCGTTTCGGCAGGATGGCGCGGAGCTTCTTCTCGAAGAAAGGATGGAAAAGGAGGATGCCGCCGCAGCTTGCGAAACTGAATTGAAAACCGAGGTTGGAAACGATCAGGGGATTGAGACAGATCTCCACTCCTAAAGCTAGACCAAGGAGATTCAGGCCGCTCGTTTGCCGGTGGATGAGTTTGCCGGCAACGTACACAAACGCGGTCAGCCAGCTTCTTTGCACGGCAGGAAATGGCCCCACGAAGAGGTAATAAGCAGTCAGGCTAAAAAGGAGCAGGAGGAGTTTCCAAAAACGGGGGAGCAGCAGCGACAGGACAAAAGAGGCGAAAGCGATCAGGATCCCGAAATGAAAGCCGGAGATGGCCAGAAGATGCTGCAATCCCAACCTTCCGAATTCGTATTTGAGAACCCTGTCGTCCACATCTCCTGTGGTCAGCGCCGCTAGAAACTGGGCGGCTCTAGGATAGCCTCTACACTTTTTTGCCAAAAAGCCTCGATAGGCCTCTTTTGCTAAATAACGCCACTCTGCAAGACTCCAACTCTTTGGGATGGCAGCCCACTCTTTAGGTTTGAATAAGTAGTTAAAAGGGCCCCTTTGATGGAGTCTGCCCTCTAAGAAATAATCGCAATCTGCCGGCTTCGGAGGAGTTTGCCCATGTGTGTAAATATCGCAAGGGACCGACCCAACTTTGGTGGCGAGAGTCCCTTTGTAGACAAAGCCTTTTGAAAAAGGGGATTGATGAGGCTGCAGAGTCGCAATAGAGAAAATCCCGGCCGACTTACCTGACGGCGGCGATTGGGGATGGAGAAAATGGCAATAGGCGATGGAAGAAGCCAAAATGAGGAGGAGGGGCCATTTTTTGAGCAAAATGAGGTAGCTGCACCAAAGAAGCGGAAAGATCCAATTCCAGGGCGTTGCCCAAAAAAGGCTCGCGCCTGCTCCGATCAGGAGAGTTAGAGAAAAGAGAAGCGCAGGGTGCTGCCGCCAAAAAAATCGGTGTTCTTCGATCACGTATAACCGAATAAAAAGTTCTCGCAAATAACAGGCTTCTGAGAAGGATCAGCGCAGAGAAAAAACAAAGGGCGAGAGTTCGCAGAGGAACAAGAATTGGAGCAAGGACGGGACCTTGCCCTGAGCGAAGGGGTTTTCCGAGTCCTTACTGTTTCGAAACTTTTGAAGAGAGAGAAAAGGCGTATCAATCTCCTTTACTCAGGACAGGGTCCGTCCTTACTCCAAATTTCAATTCTCTGTGTGCTCTCGATCTCAATTTTGATTTTTCTCTGCGCTGATCTTTTTTAATGGCTCAAACCCAGGAAGTATTTAACATTAACATAGAGTATGTTGCGTTTATTCGGATAGATCACTTATGGATATGCGGAAAGTCTTCGTGCGATTCGGATATGCGGTAGATGAGCCTGGCGCCTCTTTTTGGGGAAAAATAGGCAAAGAGCCACTGTACGAGAACGACGATCCGGTTGCGGAAGCCGATCAGGTACATGATGTGGACAAAGCACCACGCCAGCCAAGCAATAAAGCCGCTGAACTGGACTTGGCCGAACATCCCGATGGCTTTTGTTTTGCCAATGGTTGCCATGGTCCCCTTATCGAGGTAGGAGAAGGGGGGGCGCTGATTTTTGGGAAGCTGTTTGCGCAGGATTTTCGCCACATAGCGCCCTTGCTGCACTGCGACCGACGCAAGGGCTGGGAGCGGTTTTCCTGTCTTATCGAGAGCGCATGCTGCGTCGCCGAGCACGAAGATCTCGGGATGGCCTGGAAGCGAAAGATCGGCCTCGACATTGACCCGACCTTGCCTGTCCAGCGGGCTGGAGAGCGTTTTAAGAACCGGCGATGCTTGGTTGCCGGCTGCCCACAGGATGTTTTCAGCCGGGATCACGGTGCCATCGACGTGGACTCCTTCGTGAGTCACCAGGGTCACCCGCTGTCCCGTGATGACGTTGACCCCGAAATGTTCCAGATAGCCCCTGGCTTTCTCCGAGAGTCTTTCCGGATAGACGGGAAGGATTTGGGGAGAGCCCTCGATGAGGTAGATCCGCGTCTTGGTCGTATCGATCCTGCGGAAATCTTTCAACAAGGTCTCATAAGCGATCTCGGCAATGGCTCCCGCCATTTCGACCCCGGTCGGCCCGCCGCCGATGATGACGAAATTCAGGTATCTCCTCGCTTCCGAAATGCTGTCGCACCTTTCCGCTTTTTCAAACGAAACCAGGATCCTTTCCCGGATCGCGAGAGCGTCGTTCAGGGTTTTCAGGCCGGGCGCGAACTCTTCCCATTTGTCATTTCCAAAGTAGGAGTGGCGGGCGCCTAATGCGACGACCAAATATTCATAGGCGATCAGGTCGCCATTCTTCAGGACGACAACCTTCCGTTCTTTATCGATGGCGTCAATTTCCCCCATCAGGACGGTCACGTTTTCGTAAGGGCTGAGGATCTGCCGGATAGGAACCGCAATATCGCCTGGGGAAAGGGCGGCGCTTGCAACTTGATAGAGCAGAGGTTGGAATAGGTGGTGGTTTGTCTTGTCGATCAGCCAGACGTCGAATTTCGAGTTGCCCAATGCTTTAGCGGCATTCAGCCCCGCAAATCCCCCGCCGAGAATCAAAACCTTAGCATTTGCCATTTTCTTGGATTATACACAAATGACTTTAAAAGTTGGGAATATGCCAAGGAGGCGCCCAGAATTTGAGCCAGGTTTCGGCGCCGAAGCAGCTCAACTTGAAAAAGTTGAGCTATGCAGGCGGGCTCAAAGGCTGTAGCTGTCCGACGCCGCCATCGGGGGCCCCCGAAGACGCATCGTCTTTGGGGTGTGGCGCAGGCAGAAACCAACTTTTGAAG
>CAYTXY010000119.1:0-5524 GCA_964441355.1 uncultured bacterium | reverse complement strand
CGATAAAGGGCTGACTCAAGAAAAGGTCTTCGTGCCCCACCGCAAAGACCCGGTCATCATCGACCCCCGCTCGCCGCTCCTTTTCCTTCTGCAGCGCATCCGCGACGAGGCCCACAGGATGGCTATCAATTTCCACCGCAAAAGGCGCTCGAAACGGACGATCTCAAGCGCCCTCGACGAGATCCCGGGCATCGGCCCGATAAAAAAAAAGAGGCTGCTGCAACGTTTCGGCAGCGTAAAAGGGATCAAGGCTGCCGCCGCTGAAGAATGGGCGCAAGTCAAAGGGATCACGAAGCGCGACATCGAAACTCTACGTAAGTTATACCGCTCGTGATTGAAAAATCGGTTTTGGTGCGACGCCCCACCCCAAAAACGATGCGTTTCTGGGGACCCCGGCGTAGGCGTCGGCTTTGACTCAGATTTTTCATCTTCGCTTCCGAGGCAATTCGCTGCGCTCGTCTGCTTCGCACTGCGATGGTCCACCGGACCTTCTCGTGTTTCCGCAGCCTTGCCTTTGGCAATGTCCCTCGCTCCAGCTAAAAAATCTGAGGAGCTGCTTCGCTCAAAAACAGTCCCCTGGACTGTTTTTGAGTCTCCGCAGTGCCCAATTCCCGTTTTTTCAATCACTCCCGGTATAAAGAAGAGTTGAGAATCTATCGGCAATTATTTCTGAAGAGAGGCGAAAGGACGCATGCACAATATCGATTGAATATTTTTACTACTCAAGCAATTGTCCTTTCCTCCAATTTTTACAGCGCTTTCCAAGGGAATTGGTATCGGAGAACGTCCCATCTTAAGCCAAACTAATTTTCAAATGTCTCCCAAGCGCCCTAGCTGCTTTTGCAAATGTACGGAGCGTCGATGGAGATTCAGGATCTAAAATACGATCAACTGCCGATCGACTGGTTTCCATCCGTTGAGCAAGTTCCGCCTTATCGATCTTTTGCTTTTTCATTTCTTTTGCCATTTGAAAAACAAAAATCTTTTTTGCAATGACTTCTTCGATTTCCTCCAAACTTCCTTCCTCTTCCAAGAAGTCATCGAAATTGGAGCCAATATGTTTGTTCTTTTTCATGCTCATCCTCTCCAAACTTCTTTAGCCCTTTTTAGATCCTCTCCAATTGTTCGTCTTTCCCCTTTATTTAAAGACTTCAACCACTCTCTGACCGGTTCTTTCCCATTCTCTTGTGTATAGAAGTCTACCGTGATGATCTTTCGAGTTACTGGTTCGGCCACAATGTGCTCTTATTTTTTGGATTGAAATTTACCAAATTTGGTACAAAGTCAAGGACTCCGTATCCCAGATTAAGGGGTTTTAACGGTGAGGCAAAAGAGCTTGGAATAGCCGAATTTCTCTTCGAGCAGAGGGACGAGCTGCTTTTGCAGGTCGGCAAAAAGCTCTTCGCGAACGGGTTCAACAGAAGAGGCCAAAGAGACCTCGATTTCGAGTTTGCCGCCGCGGGCTACATAGAGGTCGGATAAGGCGAGTTGCGAGCCGAACTGGCTCTTGAGACACTCCTCGACCGTTTTGAAAACGGCCGCCGCATCGATAGAAATGGGATTGTCTCCCATCGAGATGTGGATGTAACGACCCCGGCTTAACAAATAGAATCCGCCGATGAGGACGATGCAAGCGGCCATCAAGAAGGCTCCAGCCAGGTGGCAGAAGCTCGGGCTGGCAAGGAGAACATCGGAAATCTTGAGGCGGACCGTGGGCAAGAAGGGGAGGCTAAAGAAAAAGATAGCGCCCGCGAAAAAGGAAAGCCCAGCGAAGAGTTGGAGAAGAGAGAGCATCGCGTTTCGCGAGTTCATAAAAATGGTATTTTAAAACGCTTCTTCGAAGGCCCCTGCTTCTTGAGCGGTCCCTTCAGGGGGGATCCCTTCTTCGGATTTGTCATGGAGGAGGTCCTTGAAAATCACATGGACCGACGCCACATGGAGCCCGGTCCAGCGGCTGATCTCTTCCACCAGGCGGGTTTGGATCTCTTCCGCCTTCTCCGGAATCGCAACGCCAAAAGCGACATTGATCTCCACGCGGATATCGACAGAATGTTTTTTTTGATCTTGTTCGACGTGGATCCCCTTTACGCTCTCAATTTCGCGTCCCAGCAGGCTATCGAAGAGATTGCCCTCCAGCAGCCCTATGCCGGAAATTTTCGCAAGGGTCTCTATAACGATCCCTTGAAAAACGCGCGTTTCTATGTCGCGGACGAAGACTGTGTCAGGAAGCTCGATCTCCCTGGCGTCCATATTCTTAAATGAGTCGTACATAGGCGGCCTCCTAGCTACCTGAGCCCCTAGTATAGCAGAATGGCCGGCTCAATGGAAAGTATTTCCCTCATTCGTTATAATCCTGGATTAAAAAATTATGCATATTCCCATTACCCCTTTAACGATCATAGCCGCCCTTCTGACCGGCGCCTTGGGCGCCTATCTTGCCCATAGGCGCGGCCATAACCCCTACATTTGGTTCTGCATCGGGTCCTTTTTCGGCATCCTAGGCGCTTTTGCGATCTTCTTCGCCCCGTCTAGAAAAAAAGTCTTAGCAAAACCGGAACCTGAGCTCGCCGCACAGCCGCTTCCGCCCGCGATTCAAGGCCCTTCGGATAAATTTTGGTATTATTTAAATCAGGAACATCAGCAGATCGGCCCCATGAGTCTTGATGGACTGACCAATGCTTGGCGACAAGGAAAAATTTCTCTTACGACTTATGTATGGCACGAGGAGCTTCCAGATTGGAAGCCCCTTCGAGAATTACTAGCTGTTACCAGCTCGCCTTAACGATACCGGGGATGAGGCCCTGGTTGGCCATCTCCCTGAAGCAGAGGCGGGAAAGCTTGAATTTTCTTAAAAAACCTCTAGCACGTCCTGTCAACTGACAGCGGTTGCGCAGGCGCACGGGCGAGGAGTTCTTGGGCATTTTATTCAGCGCATCGACTGCATTGAGCCTCTCTTCGATAGGCTTCGTCATATCGAGAATGACCTGCTTCAGCGCTTGCCGTTTATCCCACTTGGTTTTCACCATCCGTTCTCTTTTCTTTTGCTTGGCGATCGAAGATTTTTTTGCCATGTTTATTTCCTTCTGGCAGGCCCTTTCTGGCGCTGCTTGCGGTTTGGGTCTTTCTTGTTAATCACGTAGATGCGCCCCTTCCGGCGGACGATGATGTCCCCTTTGGAAGGATCCGCTTTGATGGAAGCTCCGACTTTCATGAACGATTTCCTCTTTCGATGAGTGGGATGATACCCTATCCCCTCATTTGCCTTCAAGAAAACCTTCGCTCCAACATTGAGAAATTAATCGGAGATGAGGTATCCTTGCCTCAGCAACCCAATTTTTAGGATGAAAACTAATGAAACGGACCTTCCAACCTACGAAACTCCGCCGCAAACGGAAATTCGGCTTCCGCGCCCGCATGAAAACGACCAACGGGCGGAAAGTGATCAACCGGCGCCGCAGAGCCGGCCGCAAGGCCCTCTCGAAATAGGCCCCTCGGCGCCTGCCTCTCGCCGCACCTTCTCTAAAAAGGATCGCCTTTTGAAGCGGCGCGAGTACAAACGGCTCTCCCGCGAAGGGAAGCGGCTGGTCGGCGCCCGCCTCTGCATCGATTGCGCAAAAAGCTCGAAAGGCACCCGCCTTGGGATCACTGCGTCCACCCGTTATGGCAATGCCCCCGAGAGGAACCGCTTCAAACGGCTTGTGCGGGAGGCGTTCCGGCTGGGCCGAGCCCAGATCCCCTCCGGCGTCGACCTCAATGTCATCCCCCGCCAACTGGCCAAAACGGCGACCCTGGCCGAGATCCAAGCTGAAATTTTTCGTTTGTTATGAGTCTAAATCAAGCGCAGCAAAAAGCGGTTTGCAGCACGGAAGGGCGCCTCCTCGTATTGGCCGGGGCCGGAAGCGGCAAAACCCGGGTCATCGTCCACCGGATCGCCCACCTGATCCGCGAGAGGGGCGTCCCTCCCCAGGCGATCTTAGGGCTAACGTTTACGAATAAAGCCGCCGCGGAAATGCGGGAGAGGGTCCAGTCGCTCATCGGGGGGGAAAATGCCCGTCTCGTGACCCTTTCGACCTTCCATAGCTTTTGCATGCAAGTGCTCCGAAAAGAGATCGGCAGGCTCGGCTACACCCGCGATTTCAGCCTCTACAATGAAAGCGACATGGATCGCGTCGTCAAGCAGCTTGCCCGGGAAATGCTGGGCCATGAAGGCGAGCTGCCGTCGCTTGCGCCAACGAAAGCGGCTCTAACTCAAAAGCTGCAAGCTGCGAATCCTACATGGCATGACCAATTTTCCAAAGATCTCCATGAGCGTCTCCAATCGACTTTGCGCGCCTACAACGCGGTCAGTTTCGATCATCTGATCACTTTAACCATTCGGCTCTTCGAAGAGCATCCCGAAGTGCTGGACCGCTATCAGGAGCGGTTCCGCTATCTGATGATCGACGAGTACCAAGATACGAATCCGCCCCAATTTCGCCTCGCCGAGCTGCTCTCGGCCAAATTCGGGAATCTTTGCGTGGTCGGCGACGACGACCAATCGATTTACGGATGGCGCGGGGCCGAAGTGAGCCATATTCTCCATTTCAAAGCGGACCAAACGGTCAAATTGGAACAGAATTACCGCTCGACTCCCTCGATCCTCGACGCGGCAAACGCGGTGATCACCCATAACAAAAACCGCCATGATAAAAAGCTTTGGAGCTCTGAGAGGCCGGGAGAGCCGATCGAAGTTTTCAATGCGCCGACCGACGCCGAGGAGGCCGCGGGGGTCATTGCCCGCCTCGTTAGATTGAGAGAAAAAGAAGGGTTGAAATGGCGCGATATGGCCATCCTTTACCGCTCGAACGCCCTCTCGCGCCAGTTCGAGATCGCCCTCATGCAAGCCTCCTGGCAAAAAGGGGGCCATTGGGTCCGCGGTATTCCTTACGAGGTATTCGGGGGGCTCGAATTTTCGGAAAGAAGCGAAATCAAAGACCTCCTCGCCTATCTTCGGGTCATTGCGAATGAACGGGACGAAGAGGCGCTGCTGCGGATCATCAACGTCCCGAGAAGGGGCATCTCGGACGCCCTTCTCGATGAACTCACCCAAATCAACCGCTCTGAAAAAATCCCGCTTTGGAAAATCCTTGGAGAGGTCGCATCCAACCAAAAAGAATTTCGCTCCCACCCTCGAGGGGTCAGCGGCATCCGCTCATTCGTGTCGTTGATTGAAAAGGCCCGCAGCCGTTTTGCCGAGATGTCTTTAGCCGAAACGCTCGTTTGGTTCTTGGAAGAGATCCGGTATAAAAAAGCGATCGAAGAGGAAGTCAAGAGCGAAAAAATGCGCCTATTTAAATGGGAAAACGTAGAGGAGTGCGTGAATGCGCTCTCCCAATACGAAGAGGAGGCAGAGGGCCCAACCCTCTCCGACTTCATTGCGACGACCGCCCTTGGAAAACCTGTATTTTCCTCCGAAACGAAAGAGTCTCAAGAAGACAAGGTGCAGCTCATGACGCTCCACAGCGCCAAAGGGCTCGAATTTCCC
>CAYTXY010000118.1:0-5543 GCA_964441355.1 uncultured bacterium | reverse complement strand
AGGCAAGAGTAGAGCCACATCGAACCGTGGCCGGCGGAAAGGACAACGCGGTCGCGGTTCAGCCATTTCGAATTTTTTGGGTTGTGGCGTAGATGGACGCCGTAGAGGAAAGCGCCGAGCTCCGCGCATCCCATGGGCATCCCGGGGTGCCCCGAATTGGCTTTTTGCACCGCGTCCATCGAAAGGCCCCGGATCGTGCCGGCGACTTTGGATAATTGTTTTTTTAGATCTTCGTCCATATTATACTTTCCTGTTTTGAACCATTTTCAGCCAGAAGCCCTTATCCCCGCAAGAAGTTCTTGTTCTAGCTTGCCGAAGAGCTTGCAAAGCGCGGGCTCCTGCGGTAAGCTGAATCTCAAAAACTAGAGTTTTTATGCTGTCCCAAGAGATCCGCCGCGCATTCCTCAACTATTTCAAAAAACAAGGGCATACGGTCGTCCCCTCGTCGCCCGTCATTCCCCATGACGATCCGACCCTCCTTTTCATCAATGCGGGGATGAACCAATTCAAAGACATATTTTTAGGAAAGTCCAAGCGGGAATATACCCGGGCAGTGACCACGCAAAAGTGCATCCGCGTCGGAGGCAAGCACAACGATCTCGATAATGTAGGGCACACCTCCCGCCACCTGACGTTTTTCGAGATGCTGGGGAATTTCTCATTCGGCGATTATTTCAAAAAGGAAGCGATTGGGTACGCTTGGGATGTAGTTCTGCACGTTTATGGCTTCGACCCGGAAAAAGTGTGGGTTTCCGTCTACAAAGACGATGACGAGGCTTTTACCCTTTGGGAAAAGCATGTGCCGGAGAAGCGGATCGTCCGCTTCGGCGAAAAGGAAAATTTTTGGTCCATGGGCGAGACGGGGCCTTGCGGGCCTTGCTCCGAACTCCTTTTCGACCGGGGCCCGAAATATGGGGCAGCAAAGAGTCCCGTAGAAGATTTGACGGGCGAGCGCTATCTCGAATTTTGGAACCTCGTCTTCATGCAATACGATCGCGGGGCGGGGGGCAAAATGGAGCCGCTGCCGAAAAAATCGATCGACACCGGATCGGGCCTCGAGCGTGTAGCCTCGCTAAAGCTCGGCGTCGATTCGGTCTTCCAGACCGATGTCTTGAGAGGGCTCATCGCCGCTGCCGAAACCGTGAGCGGAAAAAAGTATGACCCTGAAAACGGCCAGCTCGCCCCAGCGTTTCACGTGATCGCAGACCACATCCGGAGCCTTTCGTTTGCGATCGCAGACGGCGTCCAGCCGAGCAACACGGCGCAAGGCTATGTCCTCCGAAAAATTTTACGGCGCGCCGTCCGCTACGGGCGGATGCTCGGCGTGCAGCGCCCCTTCCTTGCCGATATCCTGCCGCGCCTCGTCCAGTCGATGGGAGATGACTTCCCGGAACTCAAAGCTAGCCAGCTCCGGATCGCCGAGATCCTCACTTTGGAAGAGGAGTCCTTCATCCGCACCCTGGTGCGGGGCGGGGAGCTCTTGAACTCCATCATCGGGACCTCGAAGAAAACCTCTCAGAAGATTTCGGGCGAAGACGCATTCAAGCTGAAAGACACGTATGGCTTCCCTCTCGAAGAGATCCTCTTGATCGCCAAGGACGAAAACTTGGGAGTGGACCTTCCCCGATTCGAGGCTCTAGAAGAAGAGGCCAAAGAAAAATCGCGAAAAGCCCATAAGAGCGCCGCCCAAACCTTCGAATCCAATTTCTTCGACGATTTTACGAAGGTCCATAAAGACTGTCAGTTCCAGGGCTATCAAAAGACGGCGGGCGACGCACGCCTGATCGGCATCGTCGTCGACGGCAAGTTCACCGACGAGATCAAAGAGGGTGACGATGGGCTTCTTCTTCTCGACGCGACGCCGTTTTATGCCGAGATGGGAGGGCAGGTCGGCGATACGGGCCGGATCGGCAAGGGAGCAAACTCTTTCCACGTCTACGACACCATCGCCCCCTATCCAGGAGTCATCGCCCATCTCGGGAAAATGACGGGAACGCTCAGGAAAAACGACTCGGTCCATGCGGCCGTCGACGCCTCCCGCCGCTTGGAAATCCAAAACAACCATACCGCGACCCACCTCCTCCATTGGGCTCTCCAGACCATCCTCGGGCCCCACATCAAACAAGCCGGCTCTCTCGTGGATGCAAAAAGGCTCCGCTTCGATTTCAGCCACCATAAGCCGGTAAGCGCCAGCGAACTTCGGCAAATCGAGGATCTCGTCAACGAAAAAATCCGCACCGACGTCCCCGTCCAAGCCTATGAGCTCTCGTACGACGAGGCCCAAAAGCGGTCCGACATCAAGCAATTCTTCGGCGAAAAATATGGATCGAAGGTTCGCGTCATCGACGCCGATTTCTCGAAAGAGCTTTGCGGCGGCACCCATACCGCCCGCACCGGCACGATCGGCTATTTCAGGATCGCGAAAGAAAGCAGCATCGCCGCCGGAGTGCGCCGGATCGAAGCGGTATCGGGGCGGGCCGCCGAACAATTCGTCCGCGGCGAAGAAGATCTCCTCCAGACCCTTGCCTCCGCACTCAAAATTCCCGCCTCCAGCCTCCCCGAAAGAATCGATGCGCTTCTCGAAGAAAATAGAGCGTTGAGCGCCGAACTCAAAGGCCACAGGAAAGGGCTCCTCAAGCAGATCTCCGACGCTTGCCTCGCTCAAAAAGAGAAGGCGGGCCACATCTCTCTCATTGCCCAGGAAGTGGCCATCGACGCAGACGAGCTGACCGCCTTCGCCGAAGAACTGCTAAGACACCTGAAATCTGGCGTCGTTGCCCTTGGCGCGATAGTGGGCGAAAGATGCCAGCTCCTCGTTGCGGTCAGCCCCGACCTCGTAGAGCAAAAGATCCACGCCGCCCAGCTCATCAAAGAAGCGGCGCCCCTCATCTCAGGCGGCGGCGGCGGCAAGCAAAACCTCGCGCAAGCAGGAGGCAAAGACCCCAAAGGGCTCTCCAAAGCGCTCGACAAAATCCGGGAGCTTTTGAAAACCGCCGGTTAATCGAGGGCTACGCCCTCGAACCCAGCAAAGGACTTCGTCCTTTGCGAACCTGATTTTTTGAAATATGGGTTTCAAAAGGGCGAAGCCCTTTTGCGGAGTTTGAGGCGGAGCCTCGAATATTTACACATTTCTGTATTTCTGTGTATGTGGTATAGTTTTCTACTTTGGAGGATGTATGAGCACAAGAACAGCTAGGCTGACCATAGACATGGACAGATCTGATCACAAACGCCTGAAAATGGCTGCATCTATGATGGGCGTTACTATTAAAAATCTGGTTTTGATGAGCGTGGACGAATTCATGCATCGAAAACCAAACAAAGTGACTGTCAAAGCGATGAAACAGTCAGAACTTGGGAAGGGGATCAAAAAGTTCAATAATCTGGACGAGTTGTTTGAAGACCTTGGGTTATAATGCTAATTCCTGTCAGAACAACCCAATTCAAACGAGATGTTAAGCTGGCCGACAAGCGAGGCAGGGACCTTTCCAAACTAAAAAAAGTGATGGAGAAGCTCGCCAATGAAGAAGATCTGGATCCAAAGTATCGCGATCATAAGCTAACAAGCAACTATAAGTTCCATCGGGAGTGCCATATTGAACCCGATTGGCTTCTCATCTACCGCCTTACTGGAACGGAAATCCACTTCGTCAGAACCGGAACCCATTCGGACCTTTTCAAAGAATAAGATGAAAATAGAGACTAGCCCATCGCTTTCGGCATTTCTCGAGGCGCTCAAAAAAGGCGGATCGTTTCTCGTCGAGGGGCTTTGGGACACTCCGAAGGCTTGCCTTGCCGCCTCCATCGTCAAAGCGACTGGCCGGCCGCTCCTTCTCATTACGGGCGGGATGCGGGAAGACCGGCTCTTTGGCGACCTTGGGTTTTTCGCGCCGGGAGACTGCATTGAGTTTCCTGCTTGGGAAACGTTGCCGGGAGAAGAGATTGCTCCGAGTCCGGATATTTTGGGCAAGAGGTTCGAAGCGATCCATGCGCTGATCCATCGGAAAACGCCGGCGATTCTCTTGTGCCCGTTGCCGTCGCTGCTGCAAAAAGTTCTGCCTCAAGGGGCGATAGCTCCTCTCCTTACGGTTTGGAAAAAGGGGACGGAGACTTCGTTCGAGAGCCTCCCAGAATTTTTGACATCGCTTGGGTTTAAACGGGCGCCGGTTGTCTCGGATAAGGGGGAATTTGCCATCCGGGGCGGGATCTTGGATCTTTTTCCTGTCGCCTCCCCCGACCCCTACCGGATCGAATTTTTTGGCAATGCGATCGAAGAGATCCGCACCTTCGATCCCGTCGGCCAAAAAACGGTCGGTAAGGCGGAGCAGGTTTTCCTTTCGCCGGCCGCCGAGCTTCCGTTTTTAAGGGCAGCGACCCGCCTTTGTCCGATTTTCGATTATCTTGGGCAAGATTTGATTGTCCTCTGGGACGACCTTTTGGCCATCGAGGACACCTATGTCGCCTTGAAAGAGATGCCCGCGGCCCGCTCGATCTTTCTTTATTCTCTTGATGAGATTTTGAAAAAACTGGGGAGCAAGACGCAGCATATTTTCTGCTCGGGCCACAACATCGAAGATCTTTCCGAAGTGGGAAGGGTTGATAAGCGGAGCAAATATTTGGCCTCGATTTCTTTCGAAGCCTTCCAGCAGCCGTTCGTTGCGACGAGGTTTTTCCATCCTTTTTGCAAAATAGAGCCCCTCGTTGAAACTTTGGACATAAAGGATCTCTCGGTCCTCTTCCTCAATGCGAACGATATGGAAGAAGAAGAGGTGAAAAAGCGGCTGAACTCCTGGCCAAAAAATTGCCGCTTTGAAAAAGGGGTTCTTACCTCAGGATTTCTCGTCTCCGATATTCCTTACGCCATCATCCCGAATGCGGAGATCACACACCGCTCCCACGTCCGCCGGCAGAAGTGGCGCAGCACCCACCATACCCCCGCTGCCGAATTCCATGACATGACCCCTGGCGATTTCGTCGTCCATTTCCATAGCGGCATAGGGCGCTATCTCGGCACTGAAAAACACACCGACCATTTGGGCAAAGAGACCGAATTTTTATCGCTCGAGTACGCAGATGGGAGCAAGCTCTTCGTCCCCCTTTCGCAAGCTTATCTCGTCTCCCGCTATATCGGCGCCCATGAACAGCCGCCGTCATTGAGCCAGCTCGGCGGCAAGAGATGGCATGCAACGTGCGCAAGAGCGCAAGCCCAGATCGTCGGATATGCGAACGACCTTCTCCAGCTCTATGCCGAAAGGGCGGTCATCGGCGGCTTCCGCTATCCGCCGGATGGCGACCTCATGCGCCAGTTCGAAAGGGACTTCCCCTACACGGAAACGGAGGATCAACTGCTGGCCATCGGCGCTACGAAAGAAGATATGATTTCCGACAAGTCGATGGACCGGCTGATTTGCGGCGATGTGGGCTATGGAAAAACCGAAGTGGCGATGCGCGCCGCTTTCAAAGCCGTGGTCGATGGGGGCAAACAAGTCGTTGTTCTCGTGCCGACTACCGTGCTCGCCATGCAGCACTTCGAGACCTTTTCG
>CAYTXY010000117.1:0-5545 GCA_964441355.1 uncultured bacterium | reverse complement strand
CTGGGGCTGAAGCAAAATGAGAGCAACCCTTGGGAAGAGATCGAGAAAAAATATCCGGTTGGGACCCGCGTCCGCGGCAAGATCGTCAACTTGGTTTCCTATGGCGCTTTCATCGAGATCGAGCCGGGCATCGAAGGGCTCATCCATGTGTCTGAGATGTCCTGGACCAAGAATATCACCGATCCCAGCGAAGCGGTCCGCGTAGGGGATGAAGTCGAAGCGATCGTCCTTTCGATCCAGAAGGACGAAGGGAAGATTTCTCTCGGCATCAAGCAAACCGAAAGGAATCCTTGGGAAGACGTCGAGAAAAAATACCCGGTCGGCAGCAGCGTCGTAGCGGAAATCCGCAACCTGACGAACTACGGGGCCTTCGTCGAACTGGAACCTGGCGTAGACGGCCTCATCCACATTTCCGATTTGAGCTGGATCAAAAAAGTATCCCACCCATCAGAAGTGCTGAAGAAAGGCGACAAGGTCGAAGCTGTCATCCTTTCGGTCGACAAAGAAAGTAAAAAAATTACCTTGGGCGTCAAACAATTGAGCTCGAACCCTTGGGAATCGATCGAAAGGAGCCTCCCTATAGGGTCGATCGTTCACGGCGCTGTGACAAAGACAGCCGCATTCGGGGCCTTCGTCCAGCTCGACAATGGCATCGAAGCGCTCATCCACGTCACAGAGCTCTCCGACCAGCCTTTCGGCAAAGTCGAGGATGTCGTCTCCAAAGGCGATCGGGTGACCGCAAAAGTGATCAAAGTGGATCCGGAGCATAAAAAACTGGCTCTTTCCATCAAGGAATATCTGATTGAAAAAAACCAGATGAACCGCGACGACATCGTCATGAGTGGCAAGGGCGGCAAGAAAAGCAAAAAGAAATCCGACGTGAAAAAATCGAAGGATCGAGAAGAAGACGAGGACTCGGATGAATAAAGACCTGATCGCCATCTTTGAATATTTAGAGCGCGAAAAAGGGATCAAGCGCGAGATCGTCATCAACGCGATCTCCGACAGCTTGCGCGCTGCGGCCCGCAAAAGCATTAAGGGCCTCGGCGAAAAAGTCACCGTAGAGATTCATCCGAAGACGGGAGAAATCGAAGTTTTCACCCAAAAGAAGATCGTCGAAAAAGCGACGAACCCTTCCGAAGAAATTTCCTTGGAAGAAGCAAGGACGATGGAGCCCGAATGCCAAGTGGGTCAATGGCTCGAGATCTCGATTACGCCCGAAGATTTCGGGCGCATCGCTGCCCAAGCGGCCCGCCAAGTGATCACGCAAAAGTTGAAAGGCGCTGAACGGGACGTGATCTATGAAGAATACCGGCACCGGATCGGCGAGATCATCTCTGGGACGGTGAAGCGATTCATTCGAGGAAGGACGATCGTCGTCGACCTCGGTAAAGTCGAGGCGATTCTCCCGGAGAGGAATTACCCAAAGCTCGAAAGATACAATCCTGGCGAAAAAGTGCAAGCCCTCCTTTTGGAGGTGCGCGACACCGATGCCGGCGGCGCAGAGGTCATTTTGACAAGGAGCCACCCTGAATTCGTCGAGCAGCTCTTCATCCTGGAGGTTCCTGAACTCCACGATAAAACGGTCGCCATCGAAAAAATCGTGCGCGAGCCGGGATATCGGACAAAGCTTGCGGTCGTCTCCTATGATCCCAAAGTCGACCCTGTAGGCACCTGCGTCGGGGTCCGCGGCACTCGGATCAAAAATATCATCCGCGAATTGAACAATGAAAAAATCGACGTTGTCCCCTACTCGGAAGATCCAGTCCAGCTTCTGCAGAACCTCCTCGCCCCCGCTGAAATCCGCAAGATGAAAGTCTATGACGACCGGATCTGGATCGTCGTTATGGATGAAGATTATCCGATCGTTATCGGCAAAAAAGGGATGAACGCCAGGCTGATCGGCCAACTCATCGGAAAAGAGATCGACGTCCAGAAGATGACCGAATACCAGAAAATCCTCACTGTCCAGATGGCGGAATACGCTGAAGACCCAGATCCAGTCTACGATGCGAAAATGAAAATTGAAGGGGTCAGCGGGCTGGTGATCGACAGCCTCATTGGGGGCGGCTTCGATACTTTGCGCAAATTCATGCAGTCGAACCCAGCGGAAATCACTGCAAAAGTTCCCGGCGTCAACTATTACGACCTGGCCGACAAAATCATCGAACAAACTCGCAAAAGAAAGGAATGACCGTTGGGTAAAAACCTCAAGCTGAATATCAAGAACCTGCAGCTCGCCGGTGCGTTCAAAGTCAAAAAACCTCCCTCTGCCGAGGGCGAAGCGGCCACGCCTGCCAAAAAGGAAGCCGCCGCTGCCCCCGAAGGAGAGCCGAAAAAGCGGCTGACTCGCCTCAAAGAAGACTCGTCGATCACTTCCGCTCTCAAACAAGCTGAAAAAACGCTTGCAACAAAAGGGGGCCAAGAGAAAGAACAGATCGAGCTTCCCAAGAAAAGAAAAACGAGGATTATCCAAGGACCGGGACAAGAAGAGCCTGCGGCCCCCCAACCGGAAGCGGCGCCAGCGCTTGAAGCTCCAAAAGTAGAAGAAGCGGCCGTAGAAAAAGCAGAAATCCCCCCTTCCACTCTGCCCCAGACAGGTCTCCAGGCGACTCCCCAGCCAAAGCCGCCCGAGGCCAAAGAACATCCTTCTAAACAAGCTGCGGTCTCCCACGCTCCAGCTCCGTTCGCACCTCCTCCCAAGGCCAAAGAACCTCCAAAAGACCTGCGCCTGAAGAAGAAAGAAGAAGTGCGCACCTTCGATTCCAGAGACCGGCAGGGCCTCCGCGATATCGACAACGAAGCTTGGCGGAAGCGCCGTTCCTATAAGCCCCGCTCGCAGCCTCGCATCGAAGAGATCGTGAGGCCAAAGACTCTCGCCGTCAGACTTCCCATCACCATCAAAGACCTAGCCCAAGACATGAAGCTCAAGGCCTCTCAGCTGATGGCAAAGCTTCTCATGCAGGGGATGACTCTGACCCTCAACGATTATCTTGACGATGAGACGGTCGTTCAGCTTTTGGGACACGATTTCGATTGCGCCATCACGATCGACCGGGCCGAGGAAAAACGGGTCCAGATTACCGATAAGACGATCCGCCAAGAAATCGAGGGAATCGATCCAAATTCACTGGTCCTCCGGCCTCCCGTCGTCGCCTTCATGGGCCACGTCGACCACGGCAAAACGAGTTTGATCGACTGCATCCGCAAATCGAACCGCGCGGCGGGCGAAGCGGGAGCCATCACCCAGCATATTGGAGCGTTTAAAGTTTCGACCAAAGCTGGAGACGTGACGATTTTGGATACCCCGGGCCACGAAGCCTTTTCAGAGATGCGCTCCCGCGGCGCCAACGTAACGGATATCGTCATCCTCGTCGTCGCCGGCGATGAAGGGATCCGCGCCCAAACGGACGAGGCGATCCGCCAAGCTCGCGAGGCCAATGTTCCCATTCTCGTCGCGCTCAATAAATGCGACAAACCCACGTTCGACGCGCAAAAAGTGTATCGGGAACTCTCCGACCGGGAACTTTTGCCTGAGGCTTGGGGCGGAACGACGATCACGGTCAATTGCTCCGCTTTGTCGGGAGTTGGGATCCCTGAACTTTTGGAGATGATCGCCCTGCAAGCAGAAATCCTTGAGCTTCGCGCCAGCCCGTCCACCCGCGCACGGGGAACGATTCTCGAATCGGAGATGCATAAAGGCCTTGGCGCCGTCGCCACGGTTCTCGTGCAGAATGGAACGCTCAAAAAAGGCGATGCGATCGTATACGGCCATTTTTCTGGAAGGATCAAGACGCTCCACGACGATTTGGGGCGCCTTGTCGAAGAGGCGGGGCCGTCCACCCCTGTGAAAATCACGGGACTCTCGGAACTATCGCTCGCCGGCAGCGAATTTATCGTCGTGAGGGATGAAAAAGAGGCCCGCGAGCTTGCCGAAGCCCGGATCGAAGGACACCGCCGCGAACTCTTGACGCTCTCTAAAAAGAGCAGCATGGAAAAGATGATGGCGAAAAAAGAAAGCGGCGAGATGAAAATCCTCCCCGTCATCCTTCGGGCCGACGTCCAAGGCTCCCTAGAGGCGCTCAAAAATTCGCTCTTGAAGATCCATTCTAAAAAAGCGCGCCTCGAAATCGTCAGCGCCGATGTAGGCGAGATTTCCGAATCGGATATTGAGCTTGCAGCCGCATCGAAAGCCACGATCGTCGGATTCCATACCCGCATCGAAAGCCATGCCGCCGACATGATCAAACAAAAGAATATCCCTGTTTTTTCCCATGATGTGATCTACCACCTCATCGATGAAGTCAAAGAGCGGATGAGGGCCCTTCTCGATAAAATCGCTGAAGAAACCGATGTCGGCGAAATCCTTGTGAAAGCGGTTTTCAAATCTTCGCAGCTTGGAAATATCGCGGGCTGCCAAGTGACAGAGGGCACTGTGAAGCGGCAGAACTTTGTCCGCCAACTCCGCGACGGCAAAGTGATTTGGCAAGGGAAGATCGCCTCCCTCAAACGGGTAAAGGAAGACATCAAAGAAGTGCAAAAAGGTTTTGAATGCGGCGTTGTCCTCGAAGGGCAAAATGACATTAAGGAAGGAGACATCCTTCAAGCCTACGACATCACTTATCTCGAACAGGATTTGTGAAAAAGAATCGTTTAAACCGCATTAACTCGCTTCTCAAAGAAGTGATCTTCGAAGTCATCCAAAGGGAAGTGCGCAATCCGCACGTATCCACCTTTGTCACCGTGACACGTGTCGACACATCGTCTGATCTCCACCATGCGAAGGTCTACATCAGCATCATCGGCAGCGACGAGGAAAAATCGAAGATCCTCTCCGCCTTGCAATCGGCCGCCGGCTTCATCGCCGTCCACGCCGCAGACAAAGTCGAGCTCCGTTATTTTCCCAACCTCCTCTTCAAGCTCGATAACGCCGCTGAAGAACATATGAAGATCCAAAAAATCTTGAGCGACATTGAGAAAGAGCGACTTTCCCGCCCGCCCACTGAATAAACATGACTAAAGGTATCCTATTGGTTGACAAAGAGCGGGGGTCGACCTCCTTTCAGCTCGTATCGCAGCTCCGCCGCCTCACTAAAGAGCGGACGATTGG
Source organism: uncultured bacterium (assembly GCA_964441355.1). Taxonomy (GTDB): domain Bacteria; phylum Chlamydiota; class Chlamydiia; order Chlamydiales; family SM23-39; genus CAIPFQ01. Next base: position 435 of record CAYTXY010000117.1, on the reverse strand, counting down.
GCACGCCGGAACGCTCGACCCGTTCGCAACCGGGGTCATGGTGATGCTGATCGGGCGCGAATTCACCCGCCGCTCCGATTCCTTCCTCACATCGGACAAAGCCTATAGAGGGACGCTGACTTTAGGGATAGAGACCGATTCCTATGATTTGGATGGCCAAGTGACCGCTCGAAGCGATGCCGTCCCCTCCTTGCATCAGGTGGAGCTGGCCCTTGCGGCTTTCCAGGGAGAGATTGCCCAAGTCCCCCCTATGTTTTCCGCAAAAAAGGTCGAGGGGAAAAAGCTCTATGACCTGGCACGAAAAGGGATCGAGATCGAAAGGCAGCCCGTCAGAGTGCGTCTTGCTATCCAGCTCGTCCGTTATTCCTACCCCCAGCTGGAAATCCAGGTCGAGTGCAGCAGAGGGACCTCCCTCCGCTCTCTCGCCCACGATCT
>CAYTXY010000116.1:0-5639 GCA_964441355.1 uncultured bacterium | reverse complement strand
TGAAGCGTTTCGACGATCTCTTCCTTAGAGGTGGTTCGATGCATCGCTTTAAGCATCTCGTTGTTGATATGCTGGATCGGCATGTCGAGATAAGGACAGATCCTCGGATCGCTCTTTAGGATCGCGATCAGCTCGTCGTCGATTTCATCGGGATAGAGATAGAGGAGCCGGATCCAAAAATCTCGCTTCACTTGGAGCATTTCGCGGAGCAGGCCAGCCAAGGCGCCTTTCTCTTTCCGGTCTTTTCCGAAATCTCCCAAATCCTGCGCGATCAAAATCACTTCGAAAACACCTTGAGAGAGAAGCGCGTTGAATTCTTTGAGGACTTGTTCGTTTGACTTGCTTTTCAAGGGCCCTTTGATCGTCGGGATGATGCAGAAGGCACATCGCTTTTTGCACCCTTCGGCGATCTTCAAGTAGGCGTAATGTTTCGGAGTGGAAAGGGTCCTAGGCACTTCGCCCCATTGGAGATAGCTTTTCGCTGAAGTGACCTCTTCCCCTTGCGTTCCAGAACGGACAGCATCGAGGATTTTTTCGACATCCCCCGAACCGAGCATGTAATGGATGTCAGGAAAATGGCTTTTCAGCTCTCCGCTGTGTTTTTGGACCATGCATCCGGCGACGACGATCTTCGCATCGTCTTTTTTGATCCGGAATAACTCCCGGATCGTCTCGATCCCCTCTTGGCGGGATGATTCGAGAAAGCCGCACGTGTTGACGACGAGATAATCGGCCTCTTGCGGCTCGCCTACGACTTCGTAGCCTGCTTTCAAGAGAATCCCGATCATCACCTCGCTATCGACCAGGTTGCGGGCGCACCCTAGGCTCGTAAAGTGAAATTTATTTTTAAAATCGATCTTCATGTCGAGAATTATAAGATCTGGTATTTTGTTATGCAAAAAGAAAATCGAGACTCCTTGATAACGTATCTCTTAAGGAAAGCGGCGATCCTCCTGATTTCCCTCTGGTGCGTAGTCACGGGGACTTTTTTTCTGATGCATGCGATCCCGGGAGACCCGTTCATCGGCGACCGGGTCATCCCCCAAGAGGTCCTCGATTCCCTTTATGCCTTCTACGGCCTCGACGAGCCGCTCTGGGTCCAGTATCTAAACTATTTGAAAGGCCTTTTCCGAGGCGATCTCGGCCCTTCGATCGTCTATCAAGGGAGAACTGTCAATGAATTTATTTGCGAGGGCTTTCCCGTTTCGGCCCAGCTTGGAATCCAAGCCATCTTGCTAGCGATCCCCTGCGGCATTTTGCTGGGGACCTGGGCCGCACAAAAACGCTCCCAATGGCAAGACAGCTTCGCCATGGTCGTTTCTACGATCGGAGTTTCGGTGCCAAATTTCGTCCTCTCCAGCATCCTCCAATTTTTCTTCTGCGTTAAACTTCACCTTCTGCCAGTTGCCCGCTGGGGGTCTTTCGAACACACGATCCTCCCCACTATCGCATTGGCAGCCCTCCCCATAGCATTCATCGCCCGCCTCACCCGTTCTAATATGGTCGAGGTGTTGCAGCAAGATTACATCCGCACCGCCCTTTCCAAAGGGTTGCCCCTGTTCCGGATCTCGATGAGGCACGGCCTTCGGAATGCGCTCCTCCCCGTCATCACCTATTTAGGCCCTGTGACGACTCAAATCCTCACAGGCAGTTTCATGATCGAAAAAATTTTTGCCATTCCCGGTTTAGGACAATGGATGATCCATAGCATCAACGGCAGGGATTATCCGATGATCATGGGGCTTACGATTTTTTTCAGCAGCTGTTTGATGGTGGCGATGTTCGCCGTCGATATCCTTTATTCTTTGCTCGACCCGAGGATCCGTTTTATAAAACTCGCAACTCCTAAAATCTCCCGTGGGATCTCCCATGCTTGAAACCCGCGGATTTCTGGAAGACGCTTGGGTCCGCCTCCGATCGAACAGAGCTGCGATGTTCTCCCTTTACACTCTCGCCTTCCTTTTTTTCATGGCCCTTTTCGGACCGCTCTTCTCTCCCTATTCCTACTCCGAGATCCATCTCGAACTTAAAAATACGGCTCCTTGCTTCAAATATTGGTTCGGAAGCGATGAACTCGGACGAGACCTCTTCACACGCGTTTGGTGGGGCGCCCGGATCTCTTTGTTCATCGGGATCACGGCCGCCACGATCGACGTGATCATTGGGATCCTCTGGGGATCGGTCGCCGCATTTTGCGGAGGGAAAACCGAAGAGCTGATGATGCGGATCTGCGACGTCCTTTACGCCATCCCCTATCTCCTCGTCGTCATCCTCCTCACAGTGATCCGCGGATCTGGAATCGTGACGATTCTGATTGCCATGACGATGACCGGTTGGATCAACATGGCCCGGATCGTCCGAAGCCAAGTCCTCCAGCTCAAACAAAACGACTACATCACAGCAGCTCGTTCGATCGGAGCATCCCCTTCGCGCATCCTCTTCCGCCATCTCCTCCCAAATGCTCTCGGACCGATCATCGCCGCCATGACCCTCACCATTCCGACAGCCATTTTCACCGAAGCCTTCCTCAGTTTTCTAGGGCTCGGCATCCAAGCTCCAGCCGCCAGCTGGGGCGTCATGGTCAACGACGGCCTCAGCGCGATGCGTTATTATCCTTGGCGCCTCTTTTTCCCTGCGGCCATGATTACGCTGACTATGCTTTCATTCAATCTTCTGGGAAATGCGCTGAGAGATGCGCTCGACCCAAGATTGCGCAGATAAGAAGTAATAAAATAACAGGATATTAGGATGGTCAGGATGAGTCATCAATTTTTTTATCCTGTTCATCCTAATATCCTGTTATTTCTTAGTTCCATGCGCTACTACCCTTGGCGCCTTTGCGGCCATGATTACGCTGACTCATTCAATCTTCTGGGAAACGCGCTGAGAGATGCGCTCGATCCAAGATTGCGCAGATAAGAATCTATTAATTGGGAGACAGTTTCAGATAGGAAAAATAGACGATGCACCAAACTGCCCCTGCGCTAACTACGCCGCACGCAATTTGTTTCCAATACTGGATACAGCAACCAAAATCATCCAAGCATCGCTCTCTTTCAATCTGTCTTGCTCTTTCTCTGAGAGCTACGCGATTGCTTGAGTTGTCTTGCCGGTTAGGAAGATTGCTTGGATTGTCTCCCGGGTTAGAAAGATTGATCGCAAGAACAGCTTGTTGAAGGGCTTCTAGAGAACGATCTGCCTCAACAGCTGCTGGCCCGCCAAGAGGAGCTATTTGCTGCTGGCCGATTCCAATTGGAACGACGGCATTTTGAGGCAGTTGTTCGTTAACCGCCACTGCAGTGTACCCAGGAAGTGTTGTTGTCATAAAACTCTCAATTAATTATTTTTAAATTATTTTAATATAAATAAAAATTAAAGTAAACAAAACTTTAACACTGACAAAAAACCACAAAACATTAGTAATAAATGACTTGAAAATTAATAATAAAACATTACTTTGAATGCAGAAACAAATTATTTTAAATTAACTTTAAATAATAATATAATTTTCTTTAATCATTTAAAGAGGACACAATGAGTATCCGATGTGGAATATGCCTTGAAGACACGCCCCAGGATCAGGTTAGGGATCTCGCAAAAACGAATTGCGGACTTTCGATAGTTCGGAAGATTTTTCTTATTTCGTAAGCTATTGCTTATCAATTTTGTGAAAAAGGATCAGCGCAGAGGAAAAACGAGGGTAGAGAGACGCAGAGAAAAAATGGCTAAAGAGGAATAGAGCAAGCCGGGCTGTGCCCTGAGTCAGGGAGTTGCCTTGCGTACAAAAAAACAAAAGCCTCGAATCTCCTTTTTTAACATAATCTCGATAAAAAATCGCCCCGGAATATTTAATCCAGTTATCAAATACTGCTATAATATTTTGTGTGTTAATGCTTGGTATTGACATTACACGGCTACTCCCTCACTCAGGGCAAAGCCCGGCTTGCTCTATTCCTGTGTAACCACTTATTTTTTTCCCTCTGCGTCTCTCTACCAATATTTTCCTCTGCGCTGATCCTTTTTCACAAAATTGATACTACGATACCGTTTGGCTTGATTGTCTCTTACAGGGATGCGCTGCAGCGATAAATGTGTGTACAACGATCCGGTTCTTCATGATAATCGATCTCTCGAGACAGTATGGAAACTCCAAAGAAACCGATTCTGGAAGTGGAAAACCTGGCCGTAGGGTTTTCTGTGCAAGGGCGGGATTTGAACGCGGTCCGAGGCATCAGCTTTGATGTCCATGCGGGCGAGGCGGTCGGTATCGTGGGAGAATCGGGCTGCGGTAAAAGCGCCGCGGTCCAGGCGCTAACCCGGCTTACGCCTGCAAACCGGATTTCGGGCCGGGTTTTGTTCGAAGGGGAAGACCTTCTGCAAAAAAGCGAAACGGAACTGAGAAGCGTGCGGGGGAAAAAGATCGGGATGGTCTTTCAAGACCCGATGACCTCTTTGAATCCCACGATGAAGATCGGGGCCCAGATTATGGAAGGGCTCCTTTTCCATAGGCTGGCGGACAGGAAAGGCGCGAAGGAAAAAGCGCTTGAATTGCTCAGATTGGTGGGCGTTCCTGAACCTGAAGCGAGGTTCTCTCAGTATCCCCATCAGCTCAGCGGCGGGATGAGGCAAAGGGTTTTGATCGCGGCGGCGCTCGCCTGCAATCCGACCCTTTTGATCGCTGACGAACCGACGACAGCTCTCGACGTGACCATCCAGGCGCAGATTTTAGACCTTTTAAAGCAAATGCAGCGCCATTTTCAAACCAGCCTCTTATTGATCACCCATGATTTAGGCGTCGTCGCTTCCATTTGCGAAAGAGTTTTGGTGATGTATGCCGGAAAAATCGTGGAGAGGGGCACGGTGGAAGAAGTGCTGTTGCATCCGCAGCATCCCTATACGCAAATGCTCCTCCGCTCACTCCCCCGTCTCGATACGCCGCGATCGGAACCTCTTTTGGCGATCGATGGATCCCCCCCCAATCTCCTTTTCCCGCCAAAAGGTTGCGCGTTCAAGGACAGATGTCCCTATAGGATGGAAATATGTAGCGCCGAACCTCAAGAAAACGGAAGGGCTGCCTGTTGGAGGGCGCCATGAGTTTCATAAGAGTGCGGAATCTGTCTAAAACTTACACCATCGGAAAAAAACCATTGAAGGCAGTCGATGGAGTGAGTTTCGAGATCGGGCGAGGGGAAACGCTCGGCCTCGTTGGCGAATCGGGATGCGGCAAATCGACTCTCGGAAAACTGATTATGGGGCTGACGATACCGACGAGCGGCCAGATTTTCATCGAAGAGAAAGAAATCTCCGGAAAGCGGGACAAAGCCCTCTGCCGGAAAATGCAGATGATTTTCCAAGATCCTTACGCCTCGCTCAATCCCCGGATGCCGATCGGAGAAATCATCGGCGAGCCGCTTAAAATCCATGGAGATCCAGACCGGGTGGACGAACTGCTCGATTTGGTGGGATTGCCGAGGGTTTCGAAAAACCGCTACCCGCATGAATTCAGCGGAGGACAGAGGCAGAGGGTCGGAATTGCCCGGGCGCTGGCCCTCAATCCCGAATTCCTCATCTGCGACGAACCGATCTCCGCGCTCGACATTTCCATCCAAGCCCAAATCGTAAACTTATTGACCCGCCTT
>CAYTXY010000115.1:0-5703 GCA_964441355.1 uncultured bacterium | reverse complement strand
CTTGCGTCTCGGTCGAGTTCGTAAAAAAGCCTACTAAGGAAGAGATCTTGCAAATTTGGAGCGAATTTACAGGCCTGCCGCAAGAGCTCGCCCTTCCGAGCGCCCCGAACCGCCCGATCCATTACCGCGAAGAAAAGGACCGGCCCCAACCCAAACTCGACCGCGATGCGGAACATGGAATGGCCATCACCGTCGGACGCCTCAGGGATTGTCCTGTGCTTGACTTCCGCTTCGTCGCCCTCTCCCACAATGCGCTGAGGGGCGCTGCAAGCGGCGGAGTTCTCAATGCGGAACTCCTCTACAAACAAGGATATTTTGGAGATCATCATTTATGACAAAAACATTTTGGAAAAGCGTCGCTCAACTGGAAAATAGGGACGGCCGTCTCTTTTTCGACGGATGCGACGTCGGGGAATTGGCGAGACAGTTCGGCACTCCGCTCTACGTTTATAGCGAAAACAGGATCAGGGAAAATTACCGGAAGCTCATCAAGGCCTATCAGAAAGAATATCCCCGCTTTAAGGCCTATTACGCTGTCAAAGCGAACAACAACCCTGCGATCGTCAAAGTTCTGGCCACCGAAGGGGCTGGCGCCGACGTCGCTTGCGTCAACGAAATCCTCATAGCGAAATCGGCCGGCATCCCCTCGGAAGACATCCTCTATTCCGGCGTCTATAACGCCGACAAGGACCTCCGGTACGCGGTTGAAAACGGCGTCCGACTGAACCTCGAAGACGTCAGCCAGCTCGAGAGGCTCGAAAAAATCGGCGTGCCCAAATTCCTCTGTTTCCGGATCAATCCGGGGATGGGCGCCATCGGCGTGGAAGGGCTCATTTTCGCAGGCCCCGATGCGAAATTCGGAATCATCGAAAGGGATATTGAAAAAGCCTATGCCAAGGCGAAGGCCCTCGGCGTAGAAAGATTCGGCATCCACATGATGACCGGCTCCAATATTTTATCGGTCCCCTATTTCGAACAAGTCGTCGAAAAACTGCTCGACCTCGCAGGACCCATCGCCCAAAAACTGAACATCAAATTCGACTTCATCGACATCGGAGGATCGCTGGGAGTCCCCTACCGCCCTGAAGAGGCCGAACTCGATATCGAAGCCGTAGCGAAAGCGGTGGTCAGAAAATTAAGGGAGAAACTCGCCCAATACAACATGGGAGAGCCACTCCTTCTCCACGAACCCGGCCGCTATCTCGTTTGCGACGCAGGCATCCTTCTCGCCTCCGTCACATCGATCAAAAACGGCTACAAACGGTTCATCGGCCTCGACGCAGGGATGCATACCCTCCTAAGACCTGCCCTCTACAACGCTTACCACCATATTTTGTACGCAAACGACCTCAACGCTCGATGCGATACGCCGGTCAATCTCGTTGGGCAAGTCTGCGAAAACACCGACCAGTTCGCCAAAGACCGGAAGGTCCCCTCCCACGTCAAAGTCGGCGACCTCTTCGCCGTCCTCAATGTCGGCTCCTATGGCTTTTGTATGAGTTCTCAGTATAATAGCCAGCCGAAAGCCGCCGAAGTCCTCGTTTCCAATGGGAAAGCCGAGATCATCCGCGAACGGGAAACCTATCAAAACCTCATCCAGGGGACTCACATTCCCGCCCACTTACAGGTTAAAAAATGATCAAAAGAAACAACCACTTCAACCAACTGAAAGCCGGTTACCTCTTTCCCGAGGTCAATGCGAGGAGAAAACAGTTCCTCGCTAAACACCCGCATGCGAAAATCATCTCTCTCGGCATTGGCGACACTACCGAACCTCTCACTCCAAACATCGCGACCGCCCTCGTTGACATAGCGAAAAAGCTCGGCACCCGCGAAGGCTACCTCGGATATGGAGCCGAACAAGGAATCGAACCGCTCCGCAAAAAAATCGCTGAAACCTTTTACGGAGGCCGCATCGCCCCCGAAGAGATCTTCGTTTCAGACGGCGCCAAATGCGATATCGGCAGGCTCCAAGTGCTATTCGGAGGCGATCACTCGATCGCCATCCAAGACCCCGCTTACCCCGTGTATGTCGACGGAAGCATCATCCAAGGAATCAAACAGATCCACATGATGCCCTGCACCCCTGAAAACGGGTTTTTCCCGGATCTGAGCAGCTTGCCAAAAGTCGACCTCATCTACTTTTGCTCGCCGAACAATCCCACAGGCGCCGCAGCAACCCGCCCGCAGCTCGAAGAGCTTGTCGCATTTGCCAAAAAGAACGGCTCCCTGATCCTCTTCGACGCCGCATATGCCTCCTACATCCAAGATCCCTCTCTTCCCAAGAGCATCTACGAGATCGAAGGGGCGAAAGAAGTAGCCATCGAAATCAACTCCTTCTCGAAGCTCGCCGGCTTCACGGGAGTCCGCCTTGGATGGACCGTCGTCCCCGAAGCGCTTAAATACGACAATGGCGCCTCGGTCCGCGCCGATTGGAACCGGATCAACACCACCCTCTTCAACGGAGCCTCTATCCTCTCCCAATACGGCGGCCTCGCCGTATTGGAAAAAAAAGGGATGGAAGAAGCGGAAGAGTTGATCCAATTCTACCTCGAGAATGCGCGCCTCATCAAAACCACATTACAAGAGTTAGGCTACGAAGTGTTCGGCGGCGACAACGCCCCCTATCTCTGGGTCCGTTTTCCAAACCGCAAATCGTGGGACATCTTCCAAGAGATCCTCGACCAAGCGCACATCGTCACCACCCCCGGCTCCGGCTTCGGCCCCGCCGGCGAAGGCTTCCTCCGCTTCACGGCCTATGGCAAACGGGAGAACATCCTGGAAGCGATCCAGCGCCTAAAGAAATTCAAGAAGGGATAAAACTTAACAGCGGTAACAGCAGCGCGTGGATGAATGAGTCATAACAGCGGCGCTTGGATGAACGCTTATACTTTCATCAGCGCAGAGCCGCGCTAAGAGCGCGGAAGGGAGGGGCGCAGAGGCTGCGGAATCTTAAAAAAGATCCGGGGGATCTTTTTTAAGCGGAGCAGGAGGCGCGAAGCGCGCAAAAAAAATAATATGGAAAAAAGATGGGGGCCGTCAAAAAGAATCAGAGCTTTCTGAATTCTTTACCAGCAAAGTTGCTGCAGGATTTTCGGAGCGTCTTTTCAGCCCTCTGGTTACTCGAGAGACGCGATTTTAGCATTTCTATTTTATGATGAGTTTTTGGTTCATCGGGCATCAACAGGGCTAAAGTATCGATGTCCTCCGAGCTCATGCGATTGCCGATGTTCTGAAGATTCTCATCCGAGAGCTGGTTAATCTCTTTTCTTAAAGAAATCAAATCTACTGACATTAATAACCTCGTTTTAACTTAAAAATTAGCAAAAACTAGTGATTTATTAAACTAATTTAATATTCAAAATATCACAAACAGCTAATTATAAGAGTATTATAAAAATAATAAATATTGTAATTAAATACTTTTTTATATTATAATTATATATTAAAAAAACGGATAAAATGAGTTCTGTATCTAACATTCAATCTCTTAGCATTGATATCCCAGACATTGGGGGCGGGGAATCCTCAATCGATCGAAGCCCTCTGCTTAAACCCTCCGAATTCTGGGGAGTACCTCAACGGAGAGACTGCGACGCCTGTTTAGCAAAGGACCGTCCGAACCCTCCTCAGCAAAAACCGATCCAAGCAGTCTGGTGGGAACCGGAGTGCCCTGCGCAAGACCTATTTTTTACAACCAAGGGCGAACCTTTTCAGTACGCTTTTCAAATCGACAAATTTTTCAAGGGCAGAATAAACGAACTGGAAATCCAGAAAATCATCACGCCGCTTAATGCCCGCAAATTTCTCCGCGAACTGAAAATCATAGAAGCCACGAAGGAAAAACAACGCGCTAAAGGAAGCGATTTAGTGAGAAGCACGCGATTCTTGCGCGAGATTTGCGCCGTACGCTCCAGAGGCGCTATTTCTTCAGCGGAAGCATTTTTAAAAACTGCCGAGCCTTCCCATTGCGAACCGCGAGGCGAATTCTCCTACAGAGCCGCCGCAAATCCTAAAAACCTGATTCCTGAGAGAGTCGCGGAACTCGCCCGCTTTACATGTACCCATGCGATCAAAATCCTCGCCCAATCCAGACAAATGGATGCGATGGGACTCGAGCAGCCGACAACCGTAATCATACGAGGCAATTACGGTGCAGGAAAGAGCAGACTATCCGCCCAATTCGTTCCCAATCCTAAGATGATCCCCAGTCCAGACAGCTTTAAAGCCGACTTGAGAAAAGGCTCGCAACTCACCAATCAACAGGTGCAAAAAGAGGGCACTAAAAATTTCCAAAAATTGATGTATGAGCTGAGATTAAAGGGGGTCTTCACCCACTTCATTTTCGATGAAGCCCTCAGAAAAAAAGATCAAGTGGATGAAATCCTGGAAACCGCATCAACCACAGGAAGCCGCGTCGTATTGAGGGAAATCGATGTCCCTCTCCTCGTTTCTTGCCTAAGAGTATTGAGCCGCAACATCGAAACCGACCCTTGCATCCCCTTTAATCAGATAGCCGATGCTTTTGAAGGATTCCGCAAGGATCGAGAAAAAGGGCTCAAAGAAATTCGAAACGACTCGACCGTGGTTGATTATCAACTCCTCGCCACCTCCGATTCAGACCCCAAAAAAACCGGAGTCATTGTAGCCGAAAAAACAGGAAGCGCCCCTTCATCCTTTGCCAAAGTCGAAGATCTAGAGTCCTATCTCGACGGTTCCTCCCTCTACGATCAAACGGTCCATTTCGACCCGAATGAAATTTCTCGTGTAAGGAATACAGTCATTACCGCAGATCTAATCGACAAATACAGCCATTGGGGAGGAATCAATACAAGTACCTTGAGATTCTATCTCGGGTCTACCATCGAAGGCGCTCTGCAAGAGCGTGCCGTAGAAACCCCAGTCGGCAGCCCTTAAGGTAACAGCGGCACTTAGATAAGCGAGTCGTAACAGCGGCACTTGGATGAGCGCTTATACCTTCATCAGCACGGAGGCGTGCGAGGCGCACGCACACGGAGAAGCACGGAGCACGCGGAGGCGCGAAGCGCGCACGAGAAAAAACCATGTCCGCGAAACGCGGAAAATTAGGTTTTCGCTACTGGCTCAAGAGCATCTACCATGTAGCGCCGGATCCCTTTTTTCAGAATCGGGACATTGAAATTAATCAACAAACCCACTCTCTTCTCTAAAAGCCGCAAATAGGTGAGAAGTTGAGCTTCATGTACGGGTAAAACGTGGTCCACTGACTTCAATTCAACAATCACTCGATCTTCTATGAGTACATCAATTCTGAAGCCAGAATCGATTCTTGAATTTTTATAGACGATTGGGGCACTGAGTTCTTGTTTATAAGATATTCCTTTTAAATCAAGTTCCATCAAAAAACAGAATTTATATGCGGATTCTAGCAATCCCGGCCCTAAAATCTTATGGACTTCGATTGCGGCGGAGATGATATCCCCCGTAAGCGCTTCATCATGAATCATTTTTTTTCTCTTGTTTCGATTTTTTTTGCGCGCCTCGCGCCTCTGTGTTCTCTGTGCTTCTCTGTGTGCGTGCGCCTCGCACGCCTCCGTGCTGATGAAGGTATAAGCGTTCATCCACAAACCGCTGTTACGACTCGCCCGTCCACATACCGCTGTTACTATCCGTGAATGCAAGAACCGTCTTTCCCACTCGCCCTCGGCTCATCCGACCTTCGAA
>CAYTXY010000114.1:0-5707 GCA_964441355.1 uncultured bacterium | reverse complement strand
TCCCATGTCTGGCGCCAAGACCACAATGGATTCAGCCACCAAGACCCGGGGTTTATCGACCATGTCGTCAATAAAAAGGCCTCCGTCGTACGGGTCTATCTCCCTCCCGATGCGAACACCCTTCTTTCCGTAACCGACCATTGTTTAAGGAGCCGCAATTACATCAACGTCATCATCGCGGGCAAACAGCCGGAGGCGCAATGGTTGGATATGGATGCCGCGGTCAAGCACTGCGCGGCGGGGCTCGGCATTTGGGAATGGGCGAGCAACGACAACGGGGCTGAACCCGACGTGGTGATGGCCTGCTGCGGAGATGTCCCGACAACAGAGACACTCGCGGCCGTCGAAATCCTGAGGCGCTTTTTCCCCGATTTGAAAATCCGGGTCATCAATGTGGTCGACTTAATGACGCTGCAGCCTGAAAGCGAACATCCTCATGGGCTCAGCGACAAGGATTACGACACTCTGTTTACTAAAGACAAGCCCATTATTTTTGTCTTCCATGGATACCCGTGGCTGATCCATCGCCTGACTTATCGCCGGGCCAATCAAGAGTTGCATGTCCGCGGTTATAAAGAAGAGGGGACGACGACGACCCCTTTCGATATGTGCGTGCTGAACGACATCGACCGCTTTCATCTGGCTGGCGATTGCATAGACAGGGTGCCCGGATTGGCAGCCCACGGAGCCCACGTGAAGCAAGCCCTCCGAGATAAACTCGTAGAACATAAAGTGTACATTCAGAGGCATGGAATCGACATGCCTGAAATCAGAGATTGGAAATGGGGCGCTTAAGGATGATGAGCCAATCCGACTATTCGAATTTTCCTGTTTTTGATCTTTTTGGCATATTTCGAACGCATCCTAGAAACCCTTGCGGGCGTTCAAAATCTGCTCAAAAATCTCTAATAACATTTAAAACCCTAATAGTGGGATAGGCTCATGATCACGACTCTCTTTTTAGATGTGGGAGGCGTTCTTTTGACCAATGGCTGGGACCGCGATTCGAGGGAATTGGCCGCCCGCCATTTCGACCTCGACTTGACGGACCTAAATAGCCGCCACCAACAAACGTTCGATACTTACGAGGTGGGCAAAACGAGCCTCAAAGAGTATCTGGAGCGGGTGGTTTTTTACAAAAAGCGAAAATTTACCCTGGGACAATTTCAAGCGTTCATGTTCCGGCAATCCAAGGCCTATCCTGAGATGATCGATCTCGTTTGCCGGCTGAAAAAGAAATACCGTTTGAAGATTGCCGTAGTGAGCAATGAAGGGCGGGAACTCAATGAGTACAGGATCAAAAAATTCAAACTCAGCCGTTTCGTCGACTTTTTCATATCGTCTTGCTTTGTCCACATCCGCAAGCCCGACCAGGATATCTATCGCCTGGCCCTCGATGTCGCTCAAGCGCCCGCTTCGGAGGTGCTTTATATCGAAGATAGGGCTATGTTTGTTCAAGTGGCAAAAGATTTGGGCATTCGGGGCCTTTGCCATTCGAGCATCGAAACGACGACTGCCGAGCTCGTCAAATGGGGATTAAAGTAATGCGAACCAAAAACGCTTTTTCAGTTTTGATATTTTTTCTCATCGTATGCCTTGCGTCCGCATTCGCCTATGCTGCGTACCGCCCTGAGAGTTTGAATAGCTACTATATTTTTGGGGCAGGGCTTTGCATTGCTTACATCGTTTCGGCCTCCATCCATATCGCCAATCAATGGGACAGGGCCATCGTTCTCCGCTTGGGCCATTACCACGGGCTACGAGGTCCGGGATTATTTTTGATCATACCGGTGATCGACACGATTCCGTTCTGGATCGATATCCGCGTCATCGCGACGTCTTTCAAAGCGGAAAAAACCTTGACCAAAGATACGGTGCCGGTAGATGTCGATGCGGTTCTTTTTTGGAAAGTGATCGATCCGAAAAAAGCCGCCCTAGAAGTGGAAGATTACCAAAGCGCCATCGAGTGGGCGTCGCAGACGGCTCTTCGCGATGTGATCGGCAAGACGATGCTCTCCGACATGCTGGAAGGGCGAAGCAAAATTAGCGATGAGCTCCGAGTGATCATTGATGAGAGGACGGAGCCTTGGGGAATCAATGTGATTTCTGTCGAGGTCAAGGACGTCTTGATTCCAGCGGCTTTGCAAGATGCGATGTCTATGCAGGCGCAGGCGGAAAGGGAGCGGCAAGCGCGCGTGATTCTGGGTGATTCCGAGCGGCAAGTGGCGGAGAAATTCGGCGAGGCGGCCAAAACCTACACGAATAATCCCGTCGCATTGCATTTAAGGGCCATGAACATGCTCTACGAGGGCTTAAAAGAAAATTCCACGATCGTGATCGTCCCCAGCACAGCCATCGAAACGATGCAGCTCGGAGGTCTTTCGGGGATGACGGCGCTCACGATGGGCTTAGACAAAAATCTTAAAGAAGAGAAAAAGCCCAAGAAAATAGAAGCCGAGTAATTCAGGCTCACCGAAGCTTCGCCAGAGCAAGAACCTATCCTCCAATTCTTAAGGATATTGACTTAATATTGATCCTTTGCAATATCAAAAAATGTATATTGAAGTGGTCATATTGCCAATGCGTAGAACGTTCCTCTTTTTCAGTTTGATCCTTTTCTACCAGACCCTGCCCATGCCTCTTGAAGCTAAGTTACGTTTCCAAATAAATTTCAATCGCCCCGATGGATATTATTATGGCGACGATTGTTATTGGGATGGACCAGGGTATTACTTCGGACGCTGGTTCCACGATCCACAAACCTATTGCGCTTGGCGAAGACGATATCACGGACACGGATACTATTATAATCACCGTGGCTATTATTACCGACGCCGTTAAGAGAAGAAAATCCTCGCAGCTTACTCGGCTGCGAGGATTTTCGATTTGCTAATGGGTCGTCGTCAGATTGGTGACAGTCTTGGATGGAAACCCGCCGCCTGAAACAGTGACGGCTGGGATCACCGTATTAGGAGCATTGCTAGCTACATTCACGTTTAAGACTAACGTGGGATAGCTCGCCTGTGGCTCCAACGGAATATTCTGCGTGAAACTCAGTGTGCAGCTATCATAAGTCCATCCTGACCCACTAAATGAACTGAAACTCAGGCCATCAGGAAGGGTAACAGCCGCAGTTATAAAACCCGCAGTAGAGCCATCCCCAGTATTGGAAATCACAATTCGATAAGTGCCCATTTCTCCTTTCGTAAAAGGAGCATTGTGTTTCATGAGAATATTAACCTGAGAAGACGACGAAGCGCTCGTCAAGCCGGTAAATAAATTGGTTCCGTTAAATGAACCCCAGCCTGAAGCGTTATCATAGCCTGCTGTTGCAGAATAATATAAATTGTTTCCCATGATCACATCATGAAAATGTGATTCGTACTGTGGCCCCGTCCCAATCGCATACAATTTAGGATTCGCAAATCCCAATACAGGTTGCCCGGCAGCTGCCAATTCTTGATTGATAATCGCAGTAAATGCTGCCCAAAGAGGCGCTGCGCAGCTCGTACCGCCATAGATCTGCCACTCCCCATTATAATAAATCGAGTAACCTGTATTTGTGTCTGCATTGAGCGCAACATCGGGAACATTGCGATTCGTTTTTGAATAGGTCGTGGATACATTTGTTTGCCAGGATGGAATAGACCAAATCGTGCTGACTCCTCCTCCTCCAGCCCCATTGCCAAGACCGTTATTCCAGACCGATTCAGTCCCATAAGCGCCTGTGGTTCCATCGACTCTGAGACTCGTCCCTCCTACGCCAACGATATAAGGCTGTGAAGCAGGATCATCGACTGCAAGAGTCTGAGAAGGATAATCGTCATAGGCGCCGCTATCGCCGGCAGCAGCATAGATAGTCTGTCCTTGCGCCGCCATCTGTTGAAAAATGGCATTCTCTGCTTGCAGTTGTTGAGCGCCCGCTTTATCTTCGCCTAATCCCCAAGAAGTGCTCACTTGTTTGGCCAGATTATCTGTGGCGATCTTATTATATGTATCCAGTACTCCTTGATCCGTGTTAGGGCCCTCATAAACGTAAATTTGACTCTCTGGCGCTAACGCAATCGCAAGTTCTATGTCAAGGGTGACTTCCGCATCAATCCCAGCTCCGCTTCCGCCATCCACCAAGATTCTTTGCAATTGAGCTTGCGGCAATCCAAAGGTATTCGCGTAAACATTGATGTCGCTGTCTTGATAGTCCGCAAGCTCAAAGAGAGCAATAATCTGATTGGTTCCTTTTGTCGACACACCTGAAAGATTATATGCGATCGCGAGGTCGTTCGGAGCGAAGCCTCCTCCAGGACCGGACGGAAATGTCTCAGATGCAGCGCGCGTATGAATCGTTTCCTTTCTATGGTGGTAGGGATGCCATTTGGCGTAGTTATCTAGCCCCACAATCCCGCTAATCAGAGTTGCAATGGAGCTATCCACCTCAGGATTTTTATTGGGAGCGTAAAATTTCCGACCATCCCGCAAAGCGTAATGATGCAGTTGGAGGTTAAAAGCCGATTCAATCCTACGGGCTGGACCGCCGACATTCAATAGAGTTCGATTGGGGTGTAAGTTGTGAATAGTCAATCCTAAACTTTTAGCGTAATCAATCACTTGCTCATAATCTTCTTGGAGGGGCGCAAACCGCTCGATAAATTCTTCAGAGGTTAAATACTTGCCGTATTGCTCATCTGCCGGATCATGAATCCGATTGATGAGTTCTTGAAGTTCTTTTTGATTGCGCAGGGCAAAGTGAAGGTCATCTGAACATGCGTATCGCGTTCAAGATGATGTAATAAAACGGCATTTTTCAAGGCCTTGCTGGGAACATGATCGGGCAGCTCTATCCGATTGGACGGCGCCCCACCAACATGCAGCGCGAACATCGTCATTGGGTACAGAAGAAGAGCCTTAAAACTTAAGAGATTGTTTTTCATTGAGATCCCCCTATGTTGTGGGTTTTTACGAAGCGCAAGAATAAATTTTCGGTAAAGATCTTATAAAAATAAATTTATTTTTTTCAAAGATTTTTTTGCACCATAGAGGAGCGAACGAGGTGGAGATGAGGGCGAGGATTTTTCCAAAGAGCAATAACCCTCGCAGCCTGAACGACTGCGAGGGACCCCGATTTACTAGTAGATTGTTGTGAGGTTGGTGACTGTCTTGGACTGAAATCCGCCGCCTGATACGGTGGCTGTTGGGATCACCGTATGCGGTGCATCGCTAGCTACATTCACATTTAAGAATATTGTGTGATAGCTCGCATTGGAATCCAACGAATTCATCTGCGTGAAAGTCAGTGTGCTGCTATCAAAAGTCCAGCCTGACCCGCTAAAGGAACTGAAGCTCAGGCCATCAGGAAGGGTAACAGCCACAGTTACAAGATCCATAGTAGGGAGATTCCCAGTATTGGAAATCACAATCCGGTAAGTGCCGGTTTCCCCTTTCGTGAAAGGAGCCGTGTGATGCATGAGAATGTTCATGACAGGGGATACTATACCGCTCGTCAAGCCGGCAAATAAATTGGTTCCGTTGAATGAACCCCAGCCTGAAGCGTTATCATAGCCTGCAGCCGCAGAATAATATAAATTGTTCCCCATGATCACATCATGAAAATGTGATTCGTACTCTGGCCCGGTCCCAATCGCATACAATTTAGGATTCGCAAACCCCAATGGAGGTTTCCCGATAGCTGCCAATTCTTGGTTGACAATCG
>CAYTXY010000113.1:0-5821 GCA_964441355.1 uncultured bacterium | reverse complement strand
AAAGAAGAACAGTTCGCCGCGTGGCGCCTCCTCACCCCGATCCTCAAAGATTGGGAAGCCCACGCGCCTCTTGACCCGTTCCCCAATTACCGGGCTGGGACTTGGGGGCCGGACGCCGCTTCCGAGCTTTTGATAGAGGACGGAAGAAACTGGCGCGAATAAATTAATTATTATAATGACAAAAACACTCATTTCTATTATTGTTTGTTGCATGATCTTGCAATCCAATTCTACAGAACCCATTGTTAGCGCAAAGAAATATATCGAGCATCGTCGCGCCCATGGCCATCCTGGCGAGAAAGTTCCCGAGACAGTACTTCTCTGTTATCAGCGCTCGACGATGCGGTATCTCCTCGAAAACTATCCCGAATTTCAGCCATCTTCTGCCGTCACCCATTTTTACGATTGGGACGGCCAAGTCGGCATTTTAGCGGATTGGGGCGTCGGGGCCCCTGGGCTCTCGATCAAGATGGAAGAGCTGGTTGCCCTCGGCGCGAAACGGTTTATAGCGGTCGGGACCGCCGGCAGCTTGATGAATGCCCATAACATCGCCGATTTCGTTCTCTGTCCAAAAGCTCTTGCTGAAGATGGGGTCGCCCACCTTTACCTCCCTCAAGGCCAAAAGATCGCCGATGCCGATCCAGAGCTCCTGCTCGAGTGGGAAGAATTTACGAAAAGAAAAGGCATTCCTTCTTTTAAACCTGCTTTTGCCTGGAGTTTTTCTGCGATTTTCCGCGAAACGCTCGCCGATGTGCTTCGAGTGGAGAGCCTAGGATGCAGCGTGGTTGAAATGGAAGCCGCGACCCTCTACGCCATTGGCCAAGAAAAAGAGGTGCAGACGCTGTCCCTCTTTGTCATCAGCGATTCGATCACTCAAGAAGAGTGGTCGCCCCGCATCAAAGATCCCGCCGTTCGCAATAACCTCCATCAACTCAGTGAGTGGGCCTTGGAGTTTTGCAAGGGTGGCAGAAGAAACGAACATTCTCCAAGTTTTTAATCCCTTTAAACCTAGTTCATCTATCTTATCTTTTTGTTAATCAGCAACTTACGTCTAAAAACAGCCCCAACAATATCCTGCACATTTCAGTTGAATTAAATTAAATATTTTAGTATAATTATTTCCATATTAAATATAACAAAGGATAATTAAATGGCCATTACAACTAGACCGCGCTTATTTGCAAACGGCGTAACAACAGCTTCACCTCCATTTGCCAATTTAGGAATGGGGAGTATAAGCGCACTCACAGCAATTGCATTGGGTGCGATTGCCCTTGCCGGCTATAAAGGAATTCCGTGGGTCATGCAGCGATACCAGTATTGTCAGATGATGCTATCCGCCCCTCCCCTTGTTGCCCAGGCGTTCGCTTGTCTTCACAAATCCAATCCCGCTCTCGCAACACAAGAAAACTTCGATACGCTGGTCCAAAGCGGGGCAAACAATATGATCCTCATCGTCGCGATCATGCTGCAAAGCAATCTTAATCCTGCTCTCCTCAACCAAGAAAACCTCGATACGCTGGTCCAAAGCGGGGCAAATGCTTGCAACATAGTCCAAGCGCTCACTTGCCTGCACAGCTACGATCCTGCTTTCGCGACTCAAAGAAACCGGGATACGGCGATCCAAAGCGGGGCAAATGCTCACAAAGTAGCCCAGGCGCTCGTCCGCCTGCACAAATCCAATCCCGTTCTCTTGACTCAAAGAAACCGGAATACGCTGGTCCGAAGCGGGGCAAATGCTTGCAAAGTAGCCCAGGCGCTCGTTCACCTGCACACCTCTAATCCCGCTCTCCTGACGCGAGAAAATCGCAATGCACTCATCCAAAGCGGGGCGCATGCCACCTTCCAAGCTCATGCGCTCGTTCACCTGCACACCTCTGATCCCGCTCTCCTCAGCCAAGAAAACCTCGATGCGCTGGTCCGAAGCGGGCCCAATGCCAAGCGCGTAGCTCAAGCGCTCGTTCACCTGCACAGATCCAATCCCGCTCTCGTCAGCCAAAAAAACCGCGATGCGCTGGTTCAAAGCGGAGACCATGCCATAGGCATAGCCGGAGCGCTCAAGTACCTATATCTTTGCAATCCCGCTCTCGTAACCCAAGAAAACTTTGATGCTATGATCCAAAGCGGAGCCAATGCCAAATGGCTAGCCCTCTCGCTCCGTCACCTGCACAGCTCTCATCCCGCTCTAGTGACCCAAGAAAGCTTCGATCTGCTGATGCTAAGCGGGGAAAATCTCGAAGAAATGGCTCATGGCCTTGGCGAGTTGCAGAAAGCAAACCTCTTGAACGATCTCAACTTTAAGCTTCTTTTCGATAGAGATGATATTTCTGAAAAAACAGAGCCTCTCCTACTGGCAAAGACGAACTTCGATCAACTTTTTAACAGGAGTTTGGTACTTGGCAGCCATGGAAAGCTGATCCTTTATCCTGGAAAAAGCAGATCGGACCTGGTTCCAATGCCGACGCCAGAATGTCCTCTCCCGAATCGTACACTTCCACGCCCGCTCACCCAACAATCATTTGAAAACTGGAGAAACGAATTGATGGCTGCAAAATTGAACCCCGACTCGCCAGCTGCTGCTAAAGAAAAGGCCCCCGCATGGTGCGCAGAGACAGTAAGCGAGGCTCCAAATGCAGAAACTCAGAGCCCTTGTCTAATGTAATTATTAGCAGATTAACAAATAACATGAGATTATCGTGAACATCACAAATATATCGCGATTATTTATAGACGGTGCCTCAACGGCCTCATCTTACGTTTTCAATCTAGGAGTGAGTACAAGCGCTATAACAGCGATCGCAATAGGCGCGCTTGGGCTTGCCGTGTATAAAGGATCTCCCTGGGCATCGCAGCAGATCCAGTATTATGGGATGTTGCTAGCTGCCTCTCCTGCTCTTGCAGAGGCGCTCGGTTACTTGCACAAGTCCCTTCCCGCTTTCGTGACTCAAAAAAATCGTAATGCACTGGTCCGGACTGGGGCGAATGCTAAAAATGTTGTCCTTGCGCTCTGTTCTCTGTACAAATCGAATCCTGCTCTTGCCACTCAAGCAAACTTCGATGCGCTGATCCAAAACGGGGCCAATGCCCAAGGTGTTAGGGATTTGTTCGATTACCTGCCCAGCTCCAATCCCGCGCTCGCAACGCAATCAAACTTTGATGCCCTGCTCCAAAGCAAGGCGGATGCTACAGCTGTTGCTCATGCGCTCTTCCTCATGCATAAGAACAATCCCTTTCTCATGACGCAAGCAAATTTCGATGCACTGGTCCAAAGCGGGACGAATGCTTCAGATGTTTCCAGTGCGATTAGATCCCTATTCGCATACAATAGTGTTCTCGTGACGCAAGCAAATTTCGATGCGTTGATCCATAGTGGAGCAAATGCTAAAGTTATTGCCCAGACTCTCGATTACCTGCTCAGCTCCGATCCCGCTCTCGTGACGCAAGCAAATTTAGATGAGTTGATCCATAGTGGAGCAAATGCTAAAGTTATTGCCCAGGCTCTGGATTACCTGCACAGCATGGATCCCGCTCTCATGACGCAAGCAAACTTCGATGTGCTGGTCCAAAGCGGGGCAAATGCCCTCATCGTAGCCCAGCAGTATCCTTTTTCCTAAAAAGCGGATCGGAAAAAGATTCCTATGTCGATGGCTGTACTATCCGATCGGCTTCTCCGGCAAAAAGCCGCCGACTTGGCACTCCCACATTTGAGCGTAGAGCCCCTTTTTGCTAAGTAACGACGCGTGGGTCCCTTCTTCCACGATTCTTCCCTGATCAAACACGATAATGCGATCCATGCGAGAGAGTGTCGAAAGGCGATGCGCGATCACGAGGGTAGTCCGGCCCTGCATAAGCTTTTGTAGGCTGTCCTGGATGTATTTTTCCGTGACCGAATCGAGCGACGAGGTCGCCTCATCCAAAATGAGAATGGGCGCGTCCGCTAAAATCGCGCGGGCGATCGCAATCCGTTGCTTTTCCCCGCCCGAGAGCTTCGTCCCCCTCTCCCCCACTTTCGCCTCAAAGCCGTTCGGGATGCTCCGAATGAACTCATCGCAGTGGGCCAGATGCGCCGCTGCAAGAACTTCCGCCTCGCTCGCTTCGGGTTTTCCGTAGAGAATGTTTTCCCACAAAGTTCTGTGGAAGAGCACGGGGTCTTGCGGAATGAGTGCGATCTGGCGCCGAAGAGATTCCAAAGTGACATCGGCAATGTCTTGCCCATCGATGAGGATTTTGCCGCCCTCTAATGGGAAAAACCGCAAAATCAAGTTGATGAAAGACGATTTGCCCGCTCCCGTGTAGCCGACAAGGCCCACTTTCTCGCCACCATGGATTTTGACCTGTTTATCCTGGAAGAGCTTCTTCTCTCCGTAATGAAAAGTCACCTTGTCAAAACTTATTTCGCCCGCCGTAACCTTCAACTCTTCCGCATGCGGCCTATCTCCCAGATCTTGTGGATCGCGCATGAGGGAATAGGCTTGCTTAGCCGTCCCAAAAGATTGGAATAGAGTGGGTAAAGAAATGCCGACATTCCATAAGATTGTAATGAGGCTCCAGAGAGTCATGAAGACCTGAACAGCTTGCCCCGTGGTGATTTGACCATGGACCCATAAGTAGAGAAGAGAACCGTTGATTCCCAGAACAAATCCAAAGAAATGGACGATAGAGATATAGCAGAAGGTTTTCTGAGTATACCGCTTTGCCGCAATATTTGTTTCTACTTCCTGATTCTGGAAAGGGGCAATGGTATTTTTTTCATGTTGAAAGCGATAGAAAAGATTAACGGCAAAATTGTTGGTAAAACTGTCGACAATTTTGCCAAGGAGTGTGCTTCTCGCTTCTCCGTGGCGGTGTTCTAACCGATCGATGGGATAAGTGACTGTGAGAGAAATGCCGATGTGGATCATGAGCCAAGTAAACCAAATGCATGCGAAGAGGGGATGTATAAACCACAGAATAACCACTCCTGAAATGCACGCTACAAAAGAAGGGACGATGGGCCAAAACAATTGCGCAATAATCGTTTCCACCTGTGTTGTCATATCTGTGATTTTATTTGCCAGGCTTCCAGCAAACCGTTCGTTGAAGTAGCGGGGGGAATGATGCTGGATATGGTCGAACATGGCCATGCGGAGATTTGCCTGAAGTGTTGGAGTACCCTTGGCAAGAAGAAAGCCCATTGTGCGGGAGGCTGCTTCGACGAAAATGACTAAACAGATCGCTCCAAGGATCGGCGCTTGCAATGCGTGCCACGCGGCCAGGCGATCTCCGTCGAAGCGGGTGAAAATATCTACAACTACATGCAAAATATAAGGCCACGCCAAAGCCTCGACTGGCCAAGCCAAGGAATCGAGAAGGAAGATGGGCCCAAAAGTCCATTTTTGCCGGCGGATGAACTGCCAGAGGAAGCCAATCAATTCTCTATAAGAAACCAAAAAGTCCTCTTCGAAAGGTTTCCGCTACATCCGGTCGACGGTCTCTAGGCCGAGGATGTGGAGCCCTTTTTGTAGCACCTTTGCAGTCAGTTCGCAAAGAAGAAGGCGGCTCCCCTCTTCGGGGCTCCCCTCGACGCGGCAATCGCGGAAAAAGGCGTTGAACTTTTCAGCCAGCTCGTAGAGGTAGTCGGTCAGGCGGTTCGGCAAAAGATCCCGAGAAACCGATTCCAGGATTTCCCCGAAGCGGCGAAGATGGACGCCAAGAGAGATCTCGGAAGGGTGCTGAACGGCAATTTTATTCTGCTTCAGTAGCATTCCGATATCGGCATTCGTTTTTCTTTTGATCCCGTTGATCCTCACATAGGCGTAAAGGAGAAAAACGGCCGTGTTGC
>CAYTXY010000112.1:5118-5875 GCA_964441355.1 uncultured bacterium | reverse complement strand
TGGAAGAGCCGCCGGAAAAGGCCAAATTTTTCTTCGCGACGACCGAACCCCATAAGGTCCTCCCCACCATCATCAGCCGCTGCCAGCGCTTCGATCTTGGACGGATCCAACAATCGCTAATCATAGGAAAACTCGAAGAGATCGCCTCCGACCTCGGGCGCGTCGCCGAACCAGAAGCGCTCCATTTGATCGCGGCTTTTTCCGACGGGTCTCTCCGCGATGCCGAATCGCTTTTCGATCAGATCCTTTGTTTTGCTCCAACCGCGGTGACGGCGGCTATTGTGCGGACCTCTTTGGGTTTGATTCCTCAGGAACATTTCTTCGCTCTCGATCAAGCCTTTTCCGAAGCGAGGGCCGCTTTTGCTTTCGAGCTCGTCGAATTGCTCTTTGCCTCGGGAAAGGATCTAAACCACTTCTACGAGCAGCTGATGGAACACGTCCGCAATCTCGGCTGCGCCCGCCTTCTTGGGGAATCTGGGCTCTTCCTCCCTCCCGAGCTTAAGGCGAAAACCCTCCAATCGGCCCGCCTTTACGCCCCTTCCCAATGCCTATATCTCCTCGAATACCTCTTGCGGCAAGAAAGCTGCTTGCAGAAAAGCGCTTGCCAACGGGTCGCCCTCGAGTCGATCCTCCTGCATTATATCCAAAGCAAGAACCGGATCCCCGTCGAGATCCTCGTCCGCCGCCTGACGGAGATGGAAGAGGCCCTCAAATCGCGAGAGCTCCCGACGACCAAAATCGAAAGTCCGGCTCCATT
>CAYTXY010000112.1:0-5018 GCA_964441355.1 uncultured bacterium | reverse complement strand
GCCTGAAATCGCAAAACCGGTTCCTCAACCAGCGCTTAAGACCTCACCCCTCCCGCCGACCAAAATCGAAAGTCCGGCTCCATTGCCTGAAATCGCAAAACCGGTTCCTCAACCAGCGCTTAAGACCTCACCCCTCCCGTCGACCAAAATCGAAAGTCCGACTCCTGAACCGGCGCCACCGCCGCGGCCTCTTTCCCTGAAGCCGACGCCGCTCAATCCGTTTAAAATAGCGAAAGAAAAACCGGAACCGGCGAGAAATGATGCATCCCCTTCGGCGGAAACGAAATCCGAACAAGCAAAGGCAGAGACGGCTAAACCGCAGCAGGTGAAAGAGTCGATTCCTCAGTGCAGCCAATCCCGCTACGATACCCTAATGCGGTTCGCTACGGTCGAATTGGAAGGCACATTCAAATCAACTTAAGGAGCAAATATGGGTAGCGGTTTTTCGAAAATGAGAAAGCAGGCGCGGATGATGCAAGAGCAGATGAGCCAGATGAAAGAGGCCCTGCAAAGCACTCAAGTTGTTGGAAGCGCGGGGGCAGGCCTTGTGACGGTCACGCTGAACGGCGAAAAAGAGCTGAAGAAAATTGTGATCAAACCCGAATGCGCCACCGATATCGCAGGTTTGCAAGACCTGATCCTCGCCGCTTTCGAAGATGCCTCCCAAAAATTAGAAAGGGAACAAAGCGCCCTCTACCCCACGTAACCCGTCGCCGACTTCTTCACGCAAAGGGGTTGGATAGACTCATGCTTACGGTTTTTTACGGCTTAATAACACCGAGCACACCGAGAAAAGGCCGCCTATCAAATCCCTCGGTGGCTTCTCGGTGTTAAAATTTTGTCCATCCACAACTTATTGACTATCAGCCACTTATGTAATTTGACAAATAAAGATTTATCTGGTATAATATAAAGATAGTGTACAAGGAGAGACCAAGTGCATATTAGCTTAGCCCAAGCCCAAAAAGACCCATATTTTAACGATCTCGTATCTTCCTTGAAGGAAAACTTAGGGGATATGGGCTCGACGATCAATCAGAACACCCAAGACCCGGAAAGCTCTGGAATGCCGGAAGATAATGGTTCTAGCGGTTCTTCTCCCCCCATCCCTTCCCTGCCTCCGATAGCCTAGCATTATCTCGCCGTTTCGGCGGCGAGATAGTGTTTGAGCTCTGCCGCCGATGCGTACTCGAGCGCCCCTTCTGCAAGGCGGCACGCTTCGATGATGCGCCATTTCCGGATGGTGTGCTTGACCAGCGGGATATGGCGAACAGCGACGGAAAACTCCCGGATGCCAAGTCCAATCAAGATGGGTATCATCGCCGGGTCCGCGGCGCTTTCGCCGCAAAGGACCACCGGCTTCCTAGCGCTATTTGCGGAGACGACAATCATTCGGATCAGGCGGAGCACGCTCGGATGGGTGGAAAAATAGAGCTCCGAGGTATTCGGGTTATTCCGGTCGGCGGCGAGGACGTATTGGACAAGATCGTTCGTCCCGATAGAGAGAAAATCGGCTTCTTTGGCCAGCGCGTCGCACATGATGGCGCTAGACGGTACCTCGATCATGCACCCTAAAGGAACTTCTTTGGCCGTCTTAATTCCCTTTTTATGCAGCTCTTCCCGCACCCGCTGCATGATTTCCCTGATTTGCCGGATTTCCAACAGGTCCGAGACCATGGGGATGAGGATGTGGATCTCGCCATAGCGGCTAGCCCTAAGAAGCGCGCGGATCTGGGTTTCAAGAAGATCCGGGTGGCGCAATAGGAAGCGGATCGCTCGGCATCCGAGCGCCGGATTCAATTCGTCGCCGACATCTTGAAAATACTTAGCGTCCTTCTCTTCTGGGAAAAGGTCCGGTTTTTTATCCCCCCCGATATCGAAAATGCGAACCACCAGAGGGCGCCCGCGCAACCTGCGGGCCATGCTCTTATAAATCTCGAACTGTTCCTCTTCGCCGGGAAACTTTCTTTTGGAAAGAAAAAGATATTCGGAGCGGAAAAGGCCAATGCCAGCGGCGCCGCACTTATTAAGATCATCGATTTCTTTAGGGTTCTCCAAATTCCCGAAGATGCGGATCTCATATCCGTCGATCGTCTCCCCTTTGAGCTTCGTCGCGCTCTTCAAGATTTTGTCTCTCTCGGCGTAGCTCCGCTTCACCTCGGAATATTTTTTCAAGGTTTGACGCGTGGGGTTGATGATCACTAGCCCTTGCGAGCCATCGACGATGATCGCGGCCAAATCCACCCGTTTCAACATTTTGATGTCTACGTTGGCAACATATGGGATCCCCTTGGCCCTCGCGATGATCGCGGCGTGGGAAGTGATTCCACCAGCAGCGGTCACAAAAGCGCAAACGACAGCCGAGCTCGCTTCGATCGTCTCCGATGGGACAAGTTCATGGGCCAAGATCACGGAATTATGGGGCATTTCAGACATCCGGATCTTGCCGGCAGGGTGGAGATGGTTGAGGATGCGCCGAGAGACATCCACGATGTCGCGGACCCGTTCCTGAAAATAAATGTCCTGCAGAATGCTGAACCGCTGCTTATATTCTTCGATCAAATAGAAAAAGACCGTTTCAATCTTCTGCTGCCGGATCCGGATCTTTTCCTCGATGACAGACGTTAGGAGTGGATCCTGCATCATTTCAAGATGGGTCCCGAGGATGGCGACGATTTCAGGCGTCCCTTCCGCCAATGAAATCTTCTGAAGCTTTACGACGTCTTGGCGGCTTCTTTCCAAAGCGGAGCGGTAGCGGTCGATCTCTTCCTCGATCTCCTTCTTAGAGATCTGACTTTCCGCGACCTCTTCATCGAACCCGGAAAAGAAGACGGGGAACCCGATGCCGATCCCTTTACTGATCGGAAGGCCTCGAAAGACAACCTCCTCTTTGCCGAGTTCAGAGTGCATTATTTCTCCCCAAACTCCTCTTCGAACACAGTGATCAGGCGCCTCATCGCTAATTCCGCATCATCCCCTTCGACCGTAATCGTGATCTGCGCGTTTTTCTTTGCAGCGAGCATCAAAATGCTCATGATGCTGCGGGCATTGATCGTCTCGT
Organism: uncultured bacterium; assembly: GCA_964441355.1. GTDB lineage: Bacteria > Chlamydiota > Chlamydiia > Chlamydiales > SM23-39 > CAIPFQ01. Next base: position 1,957 of record CAYTXY010000112.1, on the reverse strand, counting down.
CTTTGTAAGTGAAAGATACGGAAGATTTGAGCGGTTGGAGAAGTTTGACGATCGTTGCGGCGGGGCGGGTATGGAGCCCGAGCATATTTTTTACTTTAACTTTTTGAACTAAGATCATGTGAACACTCTTTTCTTCTGCCTGCGTGAAATCGCTTCTAGCCACTTGGCATTAAATTCCTTAGCAGAATTGTAGCCCATATCTTTTAAGCGGTGATTAAGAGCGATCGTCTCAAGGAGAAGCACTACATCGCGGCCCGGCTTGACCGGCAAAAGATGGTAAGGGACGCTGGATCCGAGGATATCGATGAATTTTTCATCGAGCCCCACGCGGTCGTAAAAATGCTGGTCGTCCCATTCTTCGAGCTTAACCACTATGTCGATCCGCTTATCGTGGCGGACGCAAACGGCTCCATAGAGATGGGCGACATTGATGATCCCTATCCCGCGGATCTCCATGAGGTGGCGCGTCAATTCGGGGCCCGATCCGATCAAAGAAGAGCCCTCCATTTTTTTCACTCGGACGACGTCGTCGGAAATCAGCCGGTGGCCCCCTTCGATCAACCCCAGAGCGGCCTCGCTCTTGCCGACCGAAGATTCCCCTTGGATGAGCACCCCTACGCCGAATACTTCGACCAAGGTTCCATGAAGGGTGACGCTTGGGCAAAATTCCTCAAGAAGAAAAAAAGTGATCCGGCTTAAAAGGTTCGTCGCGGTCGCATTCGCCCGAAATAAGGGGATCCGCCCCTTCTCGCAGAGAGCGATCAATTCTTTCGGGGGCTTGAATCCCCGAGCCGTGATCACGGCTGGAGTCGTCGGCATCAAAACACCCCGAAGGCGCAACTCCCGCGTCGGGGCGTCGAGTTCTTTCAAGAACTCGATCTCCTGCTTGCCGAACACCAAGATCCTTGAAGAAACAAAACCTTTTAAATAGCCGGTCAGGCTCAAGCCTGGGCGATGCACTTCGGCTCGATGGATGCGGCGGCCAAGGCCTGAATAGCCTGCGAGAAGCTCAAGCCCTAGCTGCTTACCATGCTGCTCATAAAGGTGCTGTACTAAATACATGAACTCTCTTATTATGGAGCGATCTCCATCCCCTCCAAATAGGATGCCAGCCATTCTAAAAAGCTGGGGAACCCGCCGCCTTCGGCGGAAGGCCTCTCACGGTTCGCGTCAGATACTGTATAATCAATTCCTGAAAAATATACATTACCCATTTCATTTTCAGGGTACCAATCGGCATAAAAACATTGAAATGAACTTAAGCCCGAAGCTTCGAAAAAAGGGACGAGGGAACTGGGATCGATGGCCCTTTCTCCCGACCTGACGATCCTTGGCGCTTTTAAAAGCATCTCCACCACTTTGCGCCGCGCAGCCGGAATTTCTTCGATTTTCAAAAGATTGAGCTCGGAGAGTTTGCCAAACCCATTATGGATCTTGGTAAAAGCGACCCAATCGCTGGGGAATGCAAAATCAAGCTCGCTCTTCAATTCCTCCACTTGGGTCTCGGTCGCTGGAGGAAGGCCCCGAAAAAAGCAGCTGTTGTCCATAAAGCTGTAGACCAGTTGCGGGATCCACGATTCCTTGTTTTTGACCAGGAGGACGCCTACGTCGTCAAGAGCGCTAAAGAACTCGGAAATAGCCGCATAAGCTTTTGGATGGAACGGAAGCCGCTTCAGCCAATAGGAACAGGAAAATTCGACCCGATCTTCGGACGGAATGCGGCTCAGCTCGAACCATCCGCGAGGCAAACTTGGAGCAAGCCGCTCGATCTCTTCCCAATTTTTCTTCGGCCCTTCGCTCAACACCAAGACCTCGTCACAATTTGCATCATCATAAAAATATCGTCGTACCAGAGCATTCATTCAATTAAAGAAAATATCCATAGAGTGTCTCAAAAACGAGAATAGTTAAATATTCCTTTCCTCCCAAGAGATTTCTGCTATATACACCAATAACT
>CAYTXY010000111.1:0-5920 GCA_964441355.1 uncultured bacterium | reverse complement strand
AAGGCTGCGGACACTTGAAAAAGCTCGGGGGTTCGAGCTTTTTCAAGGGAAGCAGCCCTGAATTTGAGCCAGGCCTTGCCGGCGCCGAAGCAGCTAAACTTAACAAGTTTAGCGCCGGGGTCCCCGAAGACGCATCGTCTTTGGGGTGGGGTGCAGGCGGGACACAAATTCAGTGGCTGCCCGACGCCGCCACCGGGGTCCCCAAAAACGCATCGTTTTTTGGGTATGGCGCCGCCAGAACCGATTTTTCAATCGCGAGCGGTATATTGCATTTAATACTTGTCGATAAAAGGAAATTGTTTATTTTGCGGTCTATGGGCCATCGATATTCTAATCCCCACTGCCACTCGCAGCGCCGCAGTCTTTGGGATCTTTTTCTCTGGAAAACCGGACGTTATGACGATCCGGTGCCTCGGCTTTCTCCTGCCGCAGACTTCGCGTATCCGGGCATCCCTTCGCATTTCGAGAGGCAATCGCCAGCGGCTCTTTGGATTGGCCACTCGACTTTTCTCATCGAATTGGAAGGGCTTGCCATACTCACAGACCCTGTTTGGGACACGTATTGCTCCCCGATCCCGTTTAAAACCCTCAAAAGGCGGCACGACCCGCCGATTTCTCTTTCCGACCTTCCCCGGATCGATTGCGTGCTCATCAGCCACAACCACTACGATCATCTCGATGGGAAAACCGTTATGCACCTCAATTCTTTCCATCCAGAAATTCGATGGATCGTACCGCTTGGCCTTTCCCGTTGGTTTCTCTCTCGAGGCATTCGGAGAGTCGAAGAGATCGATTGGTGGAAATCCTCCAATGTAGGGCCAGCGACGATCACAGCCGTGCCCGCCCAGCATTGTTCAGGCCGCTCCCTCTTTGACCAGAACCGGACATTTTGGAACGGATATGTTGTCGAGACGAAGAGCAAACGGTTCTATTTTAGCGGCGACACCGGCTATAACCATTTTGATTTCAAACGAATCGGCGAAAGGTGGCCCCACATGGACTTGGGGATGATCCCGATCGGCACCTATGTTCCTCAAAAATTCATGCAGCCGGTCCATTGCAGCCCCGTGGAAGCGGTAGAGATCCACATGGACGTGAAATCCCGTTTCAGTTTGGGGATGCATTGGAAAACGTTTCGCCTTTCCGACGAGCCGATGGACCGCCCTCCCTATGATCTTTATTTAGCGATGAGCGCAAAAAAACTTCCCTATGATACATTTCTGCCCATTGATCCGGGCGTGTATGTCAATTGGTGAACTTTTCGAGATCAAGAAGGCGAACTTTCGATTCCAAAGAGAAAAGGTCCGTCTCTATTACAGGAAAAGCTGGCGCTTTGCCCTCTCCGATCTCATCCTTGGATTTGCGACCCTCTTTTTCAACCCCTACCGTACCTGCCGCAAAAAGGGGACCCTCTACGGCGAGACCCCTCCCTCCTCGTTGCATCGAATCGCCTCATTCTGCTCGCTCTCAGCCGAAGACTGCTATCTCGAGCTCGGGTCGGGCCTTGGAAAAGGGTGTATTTGGATCTCCCAATTTGTCGGGTGCCGCGCCATCGGCGTTGAGAAAGTTCCCCTGTTTTTTCACCTATCTTCCGCCATCTCGTCCCTATTTGGTTTTCAGCGTCTCGCATTCATCAAAGGCGAAATGGAGAAGGCCGATTTTTCAGCGGCCACCTGCGTCTACCTTTACAGCACTTGCATTGACGAAGAGGACATGGCGCGCCTTGCTCAAAAAATGGCGGCCTTGCCCCAAGGGGCAAAAGTCGTAACGGTGAGCGCCCCAATGCCTGAAACTCGCTACCTGGCCCTTAAAGGGTCGTTCCCCCTTTCTTTTCCTTGGGGAGAGACCGAAGGGTATCTGCACGTGAGAATTTAGGGATCGTTACTTGACTTCGGGGATGGAGGGGACGAGCGTTTTAAGATCGGGCTTTTTGAAATTTTTTGGGAAATCGTTCTCGGAGGCCACTAACCAAGTCTGGTTTCTTCCGAACATGAGCAGCTTGCCCCGAACGACCAAATTCCCATTCTTATCGATCCAAAGTTCCAAATTGTAAACATTTCCTTTTTCCGGATCGAGGATCTTGCCCTTGTACTTCACTCCTGCATCCACGACCCCCCAGATGATGTCCAGCCCGCTGTAAAATGGCTGCCCGAGGACTCCCGGCGCTCGTTTGACCGGATTATAGATCGTGTCGAACATCACCCCTTTCTCGTCATAGCTGCCGATGATCCGGCCATAGTAAACGCCATCATAGTCATAGACCGCGATGATGGCTTGGGTTACCCCTTCTTCATTGACCGTTTTCCAAAATCCCTTAATATGATCATCGGAACCGAAGGCGGCTGCCGTCAAAAGAAGAAACAAACAGGAAAAAATTTTGCAAAGCATGCTTTCTTGTTAACCAGATTTTCGCCAAGTGTCAAGAAAAAAATTTGAGCAGGTTCATTCTTGTTTAGAATCGAGCATAGGATCATAATTGCTACCCATGAAGTACTGCGATGCCATATATAGAACGAGCCGTTTTCCTACACGGGTAGTGTTGGTAGGGGACGTGGGGGTTGGAGGGAATAATCCGATCCGGATCCAGTCGATGACCACATCCAATACCCGCGATGCGGAGGCAACGGGCGCCCAGATCATCCGCCTGGCCGAAGCAGGCTGTGAAATCGCCCGCGTTACAGTCCAAGGCAAAAAAGAGGCGGAAGCTCTCGAAGCGATCAAAAATTTCCTCATCCAACGAGGCGCACGCATTCCTTTGGTCGCCGACATTCATTTCTATCCGCCCGCAGCGCTTCTTGCGGCTGAGTATGCAGACAAAGTCCGGATCAATCCGGGCAACTTTGTAGATAAGAGGGCCAGTTTCAAAATCATCGAATACGACGATGTTTCTTACGCCGCGGAAATTGAAAAAATCGAGGCTGAGTTCGCACCTCTTGTTGAAAAATGCAAGCGGCTGAAACGAGCGATGCGGATCGGGACGAACCACGGCTCTCTTTCAGACCGGATCATGAACCGGTTCGGCGATTCGCCCCGAGGCATGGTCGAATCTGCTCTTGAATTTGCCCGGGTTTGCCGCAAATACGACTACCATGACATCATCTTTTCGATGAAGGCGAGCAATCCGGTCGTCATGATTGCAGCCTATCGACTCCTTGCGGCAGAAATGATCCGCCTCGGCTGGGATTATCCGCTCCATCTAGGTGTGACCGAAGCGGGGGAAGGGGAGGATGGACGGGTCAAATCCGCCATGGGAATCGGCGCCCTTCTTCTCGATGGCCTCGGCGATACGATCCGCGTTTCTCTGACTGAGGATCCTTGGGCGGAAATCGACCCTTGCAATAGGCTTGTCCGTTTTCAAAACGAAAAAGTGGGAAAAGGAATCGAGCCTTTTGCAGAGCATTTCCGCGATATCGAGAATATTCGAAAGCGCACCACTCAGGTTGCTGCGCCGCTCCATCCCGATGGATCGGTGATTTTGAAAGTAGATGCCGCTGACCTCTTACGGCCCACTTTCTTCGAAGAGATCGGCTGCGAGGTCCAGTTCGGGCGGCCGAAGAGGACGATTCAAACAGCCGATGCGCTTTGGATCGACGCCCTGCCTCAAAATTCCAAAATCGTCGATCAGCTCGCTCAAATCGGAATCCCTCTCTTCGTCAAACCCGCCTTCCATCTCTTTCGACCCGTCCATTCGCCGCTACACGAGACGCGCCGTTTCGTCGAAGAGCTCAAAGCCAAAAATGATAAGACTCCTCTCATTCTCGCGTTCGAATACGATTGCAGCGAAGCCGATCTGCCGATCCGGGCGGGCGCTGAAATGGGCGCGTTGCTGAGCGATGGGCTAGCCGAGGGGGTTTGCCTCATTGGAAAGCAGCCTCTTGCGCTGCGGCGCCGGCTCAGCTTCAACCTGCTCCAATCTGCCCGGATGAGGACGGTGAAGACCGACTTTATTTCATGCCCTGGATGTGGACGGACCCTGTTCGATTTGCAAGAGACCTCGCGCCGGATCCGAGAAAAGACGGCCCACTTGCCCGGCGTCAAGATCGCCATCATGGGCTGCATCGTCAACGGCCCGGGAGAAATGGCTGACGCCGATTTCGGCTACGTCGGCTCGAAACCGGGGAAGATCAACCTCTACCGAGGGAAAATGTGCGTGGAGCGCGATATCGACTTTGCCGATGCAGACCAAAAGCTCATCGACCTCATCAAAGTGAACGGCAAGTGGACAGAACCGTGAATTATTGTTATAATTAAACCGCTATGGGAAAATACGATCCCCGCTCTATTGAAAAGAAATGGCAAAAGATTTGGAAAGAGAAACAAATCTTCAAAGCTGTTTACGATCCTAAAAAGCCAAAATATTATGTCCTTGACATGTTCCCGTATCCATCCGGCGCGGGACTCCACGTGGGCCACGTGACCGGCTATACCGGCACCGACATCATCTCCCGCTATAAGCGGCAAAGAGGTTTTAACGTCCTGCACCCCATGGGCTGGGACAGTTTCGGGCTTCCTGCCGAACAATTTGCCATCCGGACCGGAACCCATCCGTCCGTGACGACAAAGGCCAATATCGACACCTACCGGCGCCAGCTCGAATCGCTCGGCTTTAGCTACGACTGGGACCGAGAAATCATGACGAGCGATCCATCGTATTACAAATGGACGCAGTGGATCTTCACCAAGTTATTTGAAAAAGGGCTCGCTTATGAAGCCGAGATGAACGTCAACTTCTGCCCAGCTCTCGGCACAGTGCTGGCCAACGAAGAGGTCGAAGAAGGAAAATCGAAAGAAGGGGGCTACCCGGTCGAAAGGCGTCCTTTGAAACAATGGATCCTCAAGATCACAGCCTATGCCGACCGCCTGCTCGCTGATTTGGATCTGCTCGATTGGCCCGACTATTTGAAGCAAATGCAAGCGAAATGGATCGGCCGCAGCGTTGGGGTGATCTTTGTTTTCGTCGAAGAATCCACTCATGAGCCGATCGCTTGTTTTACGACAGAGCCTACGATTTGCGGCGTGACATTTTTGGTACTCGCGCCCGAACATCCTCTAGTTCCAAAAATCACGACGCCCGGTCAAAAAAAGGAAGTCGATGCATACATACGTCAAACATCTCTAAAAGCCGATTTACAGCGGACCGATTTGGCCCAGGAAAAAACAGGCGTTTGGACTGGATCCTACGCGCTGAATCCTGCAACGGGGACAAAAGTTCCCATCTGGATCGCCGATTATGTATTGGCTAGCTATGGCACAGGCGCTGTTCAGGGCGTTCCGGCGCACGATGAGAGGGATTTTGAATTTGCAAAAAAATATCAACTGCCGATCAAAGTCGTCATCGACCCCGACCTGTCGCTCTTGAAAGAAGGGGAGACGATCACACGCGAAGATGTGCTGGAGGGCAGGGCATGCTGGAGCCGCGATGGCAAATTCATAAACAGCAATTTCGGCGATTTGAAATTGAATGGCCTGAATGTGCCCATGGGATATGAGGCGACCATCCAGTGGGTGGAGCGCCATTCCAAAGGCAAGCGCACCGTCAATTACAAACTCCGCGACTGGCTCTTTTCCCGCCAAAGATATTGGGGCGAACCGATCCCGATTTTGCATTTCGCAGATGGATCGATGCGGGCGCTCGAACTCGATGAACTCCCATTGACGCCTCCTCATCTTGAGGACTACAAACCGGCTTCCAGCGGACAAAGCCCGCTGGCCAAAGTTCCAAAGTGGGTCGAGATCGTCGACCCTAAAACGGGCAAGAAGGCTCTTCGCGAAACGAATACGATGCCTCAATGGGCGGGATCCTGCTGGTACTACCTTCGCTTTTGCGACCCCCAGAACGACAAGGAAGCTTGGAGCCCGAAGCTCGAAAAATATTGGATGCCGGTCGATCTTTATGTCGGCGGCGTCGAACACGCGGTCC
>CAYTXY010000110.1:0-5929 GCA_964441355.1 uncultured bacterium | reverse complement strand
GCCGCCCCTTACGGGAGGAGAATCTCCCTCCTCTCAGGAGGGAGTTCTTCAATGTGCCAAGGAAGCGGCGCAGATTTTTGTGTCTGGAGCAAGTGAAGACCCAAAATGTGCTGCCAAGCTGACGCCGGCAGATTCAAAGTTTTTGAGTGAGAATAGTATTAAAAAAGAGGGTGACCTTATGGCGGAGCAAGACGAGAAGCAGATCCATCCAAAATTCTTAAATGACAAGATCGACCTTGCCCTTCTGGAAAAGAGGAGGATCTTCTTGTCGGATGGGGTCGACTCCGATTCGGCCAAAGATATCATCCGCAAGCTCTGGTATCTGGATGCGACGGGACCGGCCAAGCCGATCCTCTTCGTCATCAATTCTCCGGGCGGTTCGGTCGATTCGGGTTTTGCCATCTGGGACCAGATCAAAATGATCTCCTCTCCGGTGGTTACCTTGGTGACGGGGCTGGCCGCTTCGATGGGATCGCTCTTGAGTTTGGTGTCGGGCAAAGGAAAGCGCCTCGCAACGCCGAATGCGCGGATCATGATCCACCAGCCCCTCATTGGGGGCGTCATCCGCGGGCAGGCGACCGATCTCGAGATCCAGGCTAAGGAGATGCTCAAAACCCGGGCCATGATCGTCGACATCTATTCGGAAGCCACCGGCAAAGATAAAAAAACCATTGAAAAAGCGATCGACCGAGACAATTGGATGACCGCGGAAGAGGCGTTGGAATTTGGCCTTCTCGACAAGATCGTCACTTCGATGAAAGATGTCGAAACTGCGCTTCGATAAATATCAGGGCGCAGGTAACGATTTAATCCTCTTCGACGACCGCGACGGCCGCTTTCCGGCCTCCGACTTTGCCTTCATCCGAAGGCTATGCCATAGGCAGTTCGGGATCGGCGCCGATGGGGTTATTCTCCTTAACCTCTCGCCGGACAAGGCCGCCGATTTCCAGATGAGGATCTTCAATAGCGACGGTTTTGAGGTCGAAAGTTGCGGCAATGGCCTCCGCTGCCTCGTCCGCTTTCTTCGGGATCTTGGGGTGGTTCAAAAAAATTATAGGATTAAAACCCAGGAAAGAATGGTCGTCGCAACGCTTGTCCGGGGACAGCCTGTGATCGACATGGGCCCGCCCAAGAATTTGCGCTTTGAAATGGCCACCGACTGGGGGGTCGTCCATTCTATCGATACCGGGGTTCCCCATGCCGTCCAATTCGTCGCCGACGTCGATAAAGTCGATCTTCCCCTAGTCGGCGGGGTTCTACGCCGTCTTATGAACGCAAACGTCGATTTTGCCACTCTTCTTCCCGATGGGAGTATCCGGGTTCGGACGTTCGAAAGGGGGGTCGAAGGGGAAACGCTTTCCTGCGGGACGGGGGCCGTTGCGGTCGCAGCGGTGGCTTTCCAGCTCTTGGGGCTCAGAGGGAGGGTCAGGATCTGCTCTCGGGGAGGCGAGCTGGAAGTATGGGAAGAAGAGGGGCGGCTTTTTTTAACCGGGCCAGCGGAAAAAGTCTTCACAGGTACTTTGCCATAGAATATAATCCTCCCCAGTAAAACGGAGGCAATATCCATGAAGATCGGGATTCCAAAAGAAATTAAGAAGGACGAGTTTCGTGTCGGAGCCACCCCCGATACGGCCCGCTCTTTTATCGAGGCAGGCCATGCGGTTCAGCTGGAAACCATGGCTGGGGCCAAGATTGGATTTCCCGATGAGATGTATGAAAAAGTGGGGGCAAAGATCGTCGGATCGGCGAAAGAAATTTATCAAAACGAGATGATCGTCAAAGTGAAAGAGCCGCAAAGCGCTGAATTTCCTCTGCTTCACGAAGGGCAGATCCTGTTTTGCTATCTCCACCTAGCCCCCGACCCGGAGCAGACGAAGCATCTCCTTGCCAAGAAAGTGATTGGCGTCGCCTATGAGACCGTGACAGATGGCTGGGGCCGCCTCCCACTTCTCGTCCCGATGAGCGAAATCGCAGGGCGCATCGCCATCCAGGCAGGGGCGACCGCGCTTCAAATTACCAATAAGGGCCGGGGCGTCCTTCTCGGCGGGATTCCCGGCGTTCAGCCTGGAAAAGTGGTTGTATTGGGCGGCGGCGTCGTTGGCACGGAAGCGATGCGGATGGCAAAGGGTCTCGGCGCAGATGTTTCGATTTTTGACCGGAATCTCGAGCGTCTTCGGGAGCTGGATAAGCACTTCCATTCCCGAGGAATCAAGACTCTCTACTCGACCCCTTCCGCCGTAGAGGCGGCGATCGTAGAAGCCGACCTAGTGATCGGCGCGGTGCTCATTCCTGGAAAAAAAGCTCCCCATCTTGTCACTCGCTCCATGCTGAAAAAAATGATGCCTGGATCGGTTATCGTCGATGTGGCGATCGACCAGGGAGGCTGTTTTGAAACGTCGAAGCCGACCACCCATTCCGATCCGACCTATGTCGTCGACGGCGTGGTTCACTATTGTGTCGGCAACATGCCGGCGGCGACAGCGAGAACCTCGACGCAAGGGCTGACGAACGCTACGCTGCCCTACGGCCTTAAGCTGGCCAATCTCGGCTACAAGAAGGCTATGAAGGAAGATCGGCATCTCATGATGGGCTTGAATGTCTACCGCGGAAAAGTCACCAACGTCCATGTAGCGGAAGATTTAGGATACGAGTTCGTGCCGCCCGACAAAGCGTTGGGGCTTTGATTTGATTTGATGGCAGAGCGAAACCATCTCTTTTTCGATCTCCATTGCATGGACAGTGGTCGGATCTAGAAGAATGAGATATTGCGCATCCAAAACCTTGATGGACGCATAGGCGTTGCTTTTCCGCTTCTTAATTTTCTGCAATATAGGTTCAAGAAGAGCGCTATCTTTTGTTTTGACGATCAAGATGCCCTTTGGCTCATGCCGGAACCAAAAGGTCTTTTTTTCTTTGAGAGTTGACGAAAAGGCCCTGAAGAGGGTTTCTGCTTGATCGATCCGTAAAGTGATTTGCGCTTCCACCGGTTTCAACGAATAGAACAACGATTCGGCAAAAAAGGTAAATTGCGGGATTTTTTCTCTCAGCTCTTTCGTGATTTTTTCAAAGGCCTCGTCTTGCTTGGCGAGGAGTCCGCCATTCAGATCTCTAAAGGGACCGATGACCCTTTCAAGGAGGGCGACGATATATTTACGAGCCTTAAATTGATTGATGACAGGCCCCGCATCCAAGGAGCGAATCGGGACATGGAGTGAAAAAGCCGAGGCTTCCGAACGAGGGGCTGTATTGCAATATTGATTGGTGTGGGAAGAAATCCGGACAAAAGGTGGGAGCCGCTTCATCGCATCTTCGAGCGAAAGTTGGGTTTCTGGCCGGACGACATAGACGAGAAATTCCAGATCCAAGGGAGTCTGCCCCTTAAAATGCACCGATATTTGAGGAAGATCTTCTGGGCTTTTTAATTCTCGCTGCAACAGGAGAAGCTGCCTATACGATTCTTCGTAATTATAGGGCGAAAAGACATAGGGACAGGAACTTCCCGTACAGTGGAGGAGGTGCTCTTGCAAATCTTTTTGCAGCTTTTTAAGTTCGGCCGAGGATTGTGTTGTTCCTTGTGGCGTCTCCAATTCCAGATAACAGAAGAGATAGGGGTGTTTGAGAGACTGCCATGTGAAGAAGGAATCGGGGATTTCTTTAACACCAGGAACAAAAGTGACGATTGCCTTCACTAGGTGTTCGAGATCGAAAGTCTCCGAAGGGCGCTGGGCGGTAAAGGCAAACGCGAAGCAGATTCGCGAGGGGACGGAAAAAATACGCGCATGAACTTCTTTGCCGCCTTGAACATGAGCGCCGATGATCCTTTCCATCCGCTTCTGGAGGAAAAACTGCGCCAGCATGATTTTGAAAAGATGCGTGAGGGAGCGGCTATCAAAAAAACTGTTTTCTTTCTTGGCGATAAAATGAAGGAGCCCTTTGCCCAGCCTCGCATCGAATCTATCGGGATGCATGCGCATGGCCCTAAGGATTTTTTCTTCAAGGAGATGCTGTTTTTCCGAGAGGAGCGTCATGGACCTCGATAGTGAACAGAGAGAAGCTTTTAAACAGATTCTCGATTTACGTCAAATGGACTATCAGGATCGTCGGAATCGATGCATTAAAATAGGAAAGACCAGAGACGGTCGGGGGGCAAAGGGGTTTTAATGCGTCAGTCTGCCGGATCGCGGGGGAAGCGGCTGAACAGCCGCTCGAACGCTTCCCCAAATTCCATCTGAATCCAATTTGCCACCTGACGGGGATTGCAATCGAAAGGACACTTGTCTTTGCGGTCCCAAAGAGAGCGGATCTTGAGGCAATCGGAGCAAAACATATCTTTTTTGTCGAACCGTGCGATGAGTTTGTGATCTCCATTGTGGATGCAAAATTCATAAGGCGAGCGGCCCGCGTTGAATCTCGTGATGATCGCGTAAGGCCAATGGCCCTCGCTAAAAATCGACCTCCCTTCTAAAAAAGCGGGCTGTTTGCCGCTTAAATAGTGGATCAGGCTCGGAAAAATATCCATTTGCGATACGACCCGCGGCAACTCTCTTTCCAACTTTGCCCCGAACTTCATGTACAAGGGGACATTCGTCTGTTCGTGGGTCAGGTGGGATCCATGGAAGAGATGGCCGTGCTCGAAAAATTCTTCGCCGTGGTCTCCCGTGACGATCACGATCGCATTTTCCTTGTCAGGAAGGTCCTTGTAAAAGTCCCCGAAGAGCGAATCGATGTAATGGACCGAATTGCGATATCGGTTCTTGATTTTTTCGATCTTCTCCTTGGATTGGAAAATATTGAAATAATCGCAACTTTTAGAAATGGGGATAAATTTCAGTTTCCAATCCTGCGGCCAGCTATAATTGAAGTGGGTCGAGTCCCAAAAGAAGATGACGAGCTGCCCCTGGGAGAGATTGGGGTTTTCGGCCGTGTCCCGCTTCCATTTTTCGAGTGCTTCTCGGTCGGTATCCGCGGCCGAAACGGGTGGAACGTGGTGGAAACTTTGATAGGAGTCGATCAGCCTCAAGTCTTTGCCGAAGAGCAGCTCCTCCATGCCGTAGTATTTCAATTGCGCGGACGAATAGACCCGGACCTTATAGCCCCATTTTTTCAAGAGGTGGATCGGAGGGCTTCCCATAGCCCATCCTTTCGACTGGAGGTGGTTCCAAAAATAGGAAAATTGAGAGTGAAAAATGGAAAACCAGGAGGGGTGCGATCCATTTGCGTTCGATAGGGCAAGATCGAAATGGTGCGCCTCCTCTTTGAAGCGATGCAAATGGGGGGCGCCGTTTGGATCGATGCAGTCTTCCCGAAACGATTCGACAACGAATAGATAGATATTCGGTTTTTGGGAAAGCACTGTAGGATCGGCATCGATCTCGGCCCGCACCTCCATTTCTCCGCGAGGATGAAGAAGAGAGGCTGGCATAGGATAATTGACGGCCTGCGGTTGAAGGAACGTCCATTTCCATGGCAAGGATTGGAGCAAGGAGGTATACGCGTCGGGATGAAGAAGGCGGGATGCCGAATATTCCCAGAAACAAAGGGCCACGGGGATGCAAAGAAAAGCCTGCATCAGCCATTCTTTGCGCAAAAAAAGAGGCCGCCGGCTGGTGATCTGGCCTGTCCAGGCATGGAATGCGATCCCTAAGAAGGGGAGTGCCGCAACCGCGGCAAAGGCGAAAAGCCAGATCCAAAGGGAAATCCCCGACGCGTCCAGGAGGAAGAGGAAGTTGCTCCAGCTCTCTCTTGCAGTAAAGCCGATCGTTTCCCAAATCGAAAGATCGAGAATCCGATCCAGAAGGAAGTCGATGAGATGGAGGATGAGGAAGGTAAAGGTTCCCCCAATGAAGGCCATGGCGGCGGCTCTCCCCAAATAGCGGCGGATTGTCCACGCTAGAAAGACGAGGGCGAGGGTTTCGAAAACCGCCTGTCC
>CAYTXY010000109.1:0-5936 GCA_964441355.1 uncultured bacterium | reverse complement strand
TATTTTTCCAAAGCATCCGCGATCTTCGGATCTTTTTCCGCTTTTTGCACCCAGTGCTTCAGTGCAAGGAGATCCGGCACGACATCTCCGATTTGCGATTTCGTATGAAGGTAAACGGCCGCTGCAAGGATCGGCACGAACGCCGTCCAAAAGACCGCCGTCGAGATGGCGATGCCGCGAGCGGGAATCCCGGTGAGGCCGCTCATTTTCACAGCGAAGTTGGCAAAGTCGTGTCCTCCTGCCTTGAGTTGACTGTCGGACATCATCGCGGCGCTGATCGGATAGGAGGCATTGATGGCATTGTCGGTCAATCCGAAACCCACCATCAGATTGCCCAGCACTGGTGAGCGCTTTCGTAAATGCATGCCCCCTGCGACGGAAAGGGCATCCAGGGCAAGGCCGGGAAGAGAGCCGGCTACCGAGATCCAAGCGCTGCGGCCGTCCGATCCCATGGCCTGGCCGATCCCGTTCGGCTGATCGCGATACCGGTGGGTAAGTCCCGCAGCACCCCCCTGAGAGAACGATGAATCCGAGAACGGGAAAAGCCAATGGAAAAAAGCTTTAACGCCATCTTTGAAGGAACCTGCTTGTCCTATTTTATTGAAATTATCCCATCCCTCGACCCAATAGGTAGGAGCATGGCCCGATTGCTTCGTCAGTTCTATTCCTAAATGTCCGTGGCCCGCCACTTCATGCAAGCCGACTGTTATTCCTGTTGTAGAGGCTAAAACGGCTGCGATCCCGCCGATCGGCACAGCTAGGTCATACTTGTTATTCCTGATCCGTTCCTGCGTCAATTTTGGGACACCTTGAACGCACGCCGCAGAGACGGAAGCATTTTTAAACACTTCGGGGATTTTAGATTCGCCAAAGGTTTTCGATGCTCGTTCTTCCGACTTTTCAGGCTTTACAGGCGGATTTTTAAATTTGTTTAAAATTGAATTGATCATAATTATTTCTTGCTTAATTATTATATCAAAATAGGAAATCTATGTCTAGTAATTATGGGATTTGGTTTTTAAATTAAGTAGACTTGCGAAAGGGAGGTGCATCCAGGATATAGCGCATCAAAAATTGAATTTAACGACCTATTTTTTAAATTTATCAGGATGTGTGAGTGAGGCTGATGCGGCCGGAGTCGAGAGGGCTAGATAAGTTTTTCAGGTCCACCTTCTTAGATACGCAATTGGTCCAGGTTTTGAGAGCTCGCTTCATTTTCTTATTTGCGCCCTGGTTGTATTTCCATAATGGATACATGACATTCCAGACTTCGGGCGACAACGCTTTTTGGAGGGCGAACTGGTCGCGGATGAGCTGGGAGCGGCCATACGACAAGATGATATTCAGGATGGAGCCTAGGACAATCACTATAATGAATGCCAGGTTCAGGCCAGGTACGAAGAGAGCAGTGATTATCAAGGCGGCGCAAGCAATGGTTGCAACCAGTTTGGCTATGCTCAACATTTTGGCCGCTTTCGGAACGACTGAATCGGGGCATTGGAAGTCTTTGTAAACCTGATATCCGGCCGAGATGACGGAGGCGCCTATGAAGACGGGGGCAACATACCCGAGTGCAGTCGCCGCGGTTTGTAGGGCTGGATTTGCAAGCGAAAGAACGCTCAGAATTTTGGTTGCAACGGCGGTGCCCGTCCCGGCAAGAGAGGCCACAGTTAGGGCTGTCTGAATCCGATCTCTCGGTACATTTTTGTCCCAAGAAGCGAGTATCTCTTTTTTGCACGCGTCGAGAGATGTAACAGAAATCTTGTCGAGAAGATAGCTGAGGAACTCGTAAAATACGGGACTCGACGTAAGGTTTTCCACCTCCACTAAAGCTAGTTTATCTTTATGTGGGTAGGCTTGATAATATTTTTGCAGTTCAGCGGCAATCTTCGGATCGTTCTCAGCTTTTTGCACCCAGTGCTTCAGGGCAAGAAAATCGGGAACTACATCCGTCATCTGCGATCTCGTATGAAGGTATGCCGCTACCGCGAGTAGCGGCACGAATGCCGTCCAAAAGATCGCCGTTCCAATGGCGATGTCATGAGCAGGAATCCCAGTGATATCGCTCATTTTCACAGCGAAGTTGGCAAAGTCGTTGTTTGTGGATGCCAATTGGCTGTCGGACATCAAAGCGGCGCTCATAGCATATGCGGTACCGATTAAATTGTCGGTCAATCCGAAACCAACCATCAGATTGCCGAGCACGGGGGAGCGCTTCCTTAAATACATGCCCCCTACAACGGAAAGCGAATCTAGGGCAAGGCCGGGAAGTGAGCCGGCTACCGAGACCCAAGCGCTGCGGCCGTCCGGTCCCATGGCCTGGCCTATCCCGTTCGGCTGATCGGGATAACAGTTCGCATGTCCCAGATCTCCATCCGAGAACGGAAAAAGCCAATGGAAAAACGCAGCGAGGCCATCTTTGAAAGAATCTGCGTGCACCATTTTATCGAAATTATCCCATGCACCGATCCAATAGGTAGGGGCAGGACCCGATTGTTGCGTCAGTTCTACTCCTAAAAGTCCGTGGCCCAACACCTCGTGTAACGCAACTGTCGCACCTGTCATACCAGCGAAACCTGCTGCGAGTCCGCCAAGAGGCACTGCAAGGACTTCCTTTCCTTTTTGCTTGATGATCCCCCCAGGCGTCCATTCCTGAACTGCTTGAGAACAAATCGCCGAGACGGTGGCATTTTTGAACACTTCGGGGATTTTAGATTCTCCAAAGGTTTTAGGTGCCTTTTGTTCAGAATTAGCAGGCTCCGCATCGGGAGTTTTACATTCATTTAAAATTGAATTAACCATAATTATTAATAATTATAACATAAATGTAATTAAATGTCTATTAATTTTGTTTATTTATTTAAGAATTTAATAAAAATATTTATTTTTTTAATAAACTAAAAACAATCTATTTTTTTAAATATTTTAGGATTTCTTTGAGCGGGCGGGTGTTGAGGACGTCTTTTTTTTCGAGCCAGCCTTTGCGGGCGACATTGACCCCGCAAAGGGTAAATGCATGGTTCGAAACGGCATGGGCATCGGTATTGATACAGCAAAGAAGGCCTTTGTCCCGGGCTTTTCGCCAATAGCGCCAATCCAGTTCCATTCGATTGGGATTGCCGTTGATTTCGATGATTTTATGATTCGCGATGCAGGCGTCTATGACTTTTTCGATATCGACTTTGTAACCTTCCCGACGGAGCAAAAGCCGTCCGGTGATGTGGCCGAGCATCGTGACGTGAGGGTTTTCGATAGCGCGAATAATCCGCTTCGTCATCGTCTTTTCGTCTTGGGTCAAAGAGGAGTGGACGGAAGCGATCACATAGTCGAGCTTTTTCAAGAGGCTATCGGGAAAATCAAGCTTGCCATCGGAGAGGATATCGCACTCGGTGCCGGAAAAGAGATGGATTTTGAATTTTTTCGAATCGTTTAGCTTCTTGATTTCATCGATTTGTGCTAAGAGTCTTTCAACGCTTAGGCCATTGGCCTGGAAGCTCGATTTGGAATGGTCGGAGATACCGAGATATTCCCAGCCTAATTTTTCCGCCCCCGCGACCATCTCCGTCAAAGTGCTGCGCCCGTCGGAAGCCGTCGTATGATTGTGAAAGGTTCCGCGGAGGTCTTTTTCCTCGATGAGTAGGGGCAGTTGCCCCTTTTCGGCGGCCTCGATCTCCCCGGTATCCTCGCGAAGCTCCGGGTGGATGTAAGGAAGGCCCAGGGCTCCATAAATGTCGTCCTCGCCCGCATTTTTTTTCACCCTCGCGGGCGATTTTCCCTTGGCTGCCTCAAAGCCGTGTTCGCTCAGAGACCACCCTTTTTTCAGAGAGCGGTTTCGGATCCTGATATTGTGTTCTTTGGAACCGGTAAAATAAGAGAGCGCAAAACCGAATTGGCTCTCCGGTACGATCCGCAGATCCACCTGCATGCCATGCTGCAGCTTCACGCTCGATTTAGTAGGCCCTTTCGAGAGAACTTTTGCCACAAAGGATTGACCGACGAACCAATCCATCACCCTTTCAGGATCGGAAGAGGCTGCAAGAAGGTCCAAATCCCCGATCGTTTCTAGACGGCGCCGCAGGCTGCCTGCGATTTCGGCTTTTTTCACTGCTTTAACATTTCTTAAAGCCTCAAGGATTTCTGTCGCCTCAAACCACGCGCTCAGCCAAAGATGCCGTTTTGCGTAGGCTTCCTTGTGGCCGATCGCATCGAGAATGTTCTTTTCGGTCCTCACCCCGAATCCTTTGAGCCTAGCGATCCTCCCTGCCTCACATGCCTTTTTGAGCTCTTCGATCGTTTGGATCTTGAGCTTCTGATAGATCGCCTTGACTTTCTTCGGCCCCAGCCCATGCACCTGGATCAGCTTTAAGATCCCTTTTGGGGTGGAGGACTTTAGCTTTTCATAGAAGGGGAGCTTTTTTTTCGTCGCCAACGTGGTGATTTTTTCGGCAAGATCGTCCCCGATCCCGGCCAAATCGGTCAACGCTCCCTCTTTGAGTAAGTCTTTCATACTCTTATCGCTATTCAATAATGAGCGGGCCGCGTTCCGGTAGGCTCTCACGCGAAATGGGTTTGCTCCTTTCAACTCCAGGAGGTTGGCGATTTCTTCTAAAATCGCGGCAATTTCGGACTTATCCATAATAAAGATACTATTGGATTTCACTTTTTTCTTTGCAAGAATCGCCTCATTTTTAATAGTCCGCTTTAGAAGCCTATGCGAAGAACCCTCCTCCTTTCCACCCTGGTCCTTGGGCTCCAGGCTCTACAAGCGCCTCTTGCCGCCATGGTGCAGGTCGGAGGGTATGTCGACCAAGACGATGGGTATTATGACGATTGTTATTGGGGCTGGGATGGACCAGGGTTTTATTACGGCGTCTGGTTCGATAGCCCTGATGCCTACTGTGGTTGGGCAAGGGCAGGAGGCTTCTATTATTACGGCGGATATTATGGTCGCGGCCACGACCACGACCACCACGACCATGGGGGCGATCATGGCCACGGAGGGGGCGGCCATGGTCATGGCGGCGGCGGCCACGGAGGCGGAGGCCATGGCGGTGGAGGACATCATTAATTTTCAGGAACTGAAATAGGAACTTATGCGCAGAATGATTCTTTTTTTCTTAAGTTTTTTTGCCTTACAGACCCTGCACGCGCCTCTTAGCGCTATGGTGCGAGCTGGCGTGAATGTCGGACCCGACGATGGGTATTACTATGACAATGGGTATTATTACGACGATGGGGTCTATTGGGGTGGGCCTGGTTATTATTACGGCTACTACTTCGACAATGACGGAGATTACTATGGTTGGAGAAGACGAAACTATTATCGCTATTATTACGGCCGTGGATGGTACGGGCATCACCATGGCCGCGGAGGGGGCGGCCACGGTCATGGCGGCGGTCATGGCCACAGAGGGGGCGGCCACGGTCATGGCGGAGGACATCATTAATTTTCAAGAACAGGATGGATACTTATGCGTAGAGTGATTCTCTTTTTATCAGTGATCTTTGCTTTACAGACCCTGGCGCCTCTTAGCGCGATGGTCCGAGCGGGAGTTAACGTCGGACCAGACGGTGGGTATTACTATGACAATGGGTATTATTACGACGATGGAGTCTATTGGGGGGGGCCTGGCTATTATTACGGCAACTGGTACGACAATGACGGGGATTACTATGCTTGGCGAAGACGGCACTATTATAACTGGTATTACGGCCGCGGATATCATGGGTATCACAACCGCGCCTGGCGTCGCCACCGCTAATATATTACTCCCGCCCAAAAAGTGTGAATCTGCCGGGCGCCCTACCCCAAAGATGATGCATCTATGGGGGCCCCTCGGACAGCCACTGAATTTGAGACCCGTCTACTTCCCTAGCAAAAGAGCGAACCCCCGCTCTTTTGCAAGTGTCCGCAGCACTAAACTTTTCAAGTTTAG